>JAHJNE010000031.1 GCA_018820995.1 Gammaproteobacteria bacterium
TCAGTTTTTCCTGCGCTGCAACTTTTGTTTCGGCGCTCATCCACTCTAAATCATTAATCGCCTGCTCAAATGCAACCCGTAGATTTTTGATCAGTTGATCCATCCGTTCTTTGGCCTGTGGCTTAAAGTACTTTTCGACATACATCTTGCCAACCATAAAACCAAGTGCTGAATTAATCGCTTCAACTGCACGATCTTCCCGTGGTTTTTGCTCTTGGATGCCGCTTAATACCCGACCATAAAAATCGAAGCTGGTTTGATCAAAGTCACTACTGAGTACTCTGGCGTAATTGCGTAACAAGTGAAATTTCAAATATGTTTGCCATTGTTCTAACGAAACTTGCTGTGAAATGGCGGCAAATGCAGTGAAATATGTCGGCTGCCTGACCACGACATCAGAAACAGCGCCTACTTTGGCTGCACTGGTAAAGGCTTGCCAATCAAAACCTGGCGCCATCGCAGCCAGTTCGGACAAGGTCATTTTGTTATAGGTGGCGTTACGGTCGCGATTTTGTACCCGACTCCATTGTGCTTCAGCCAGTTTTGACTCGACTTCAAATACGGTCGCCGCTGCGGCAGAGCCATTTTCCCAGCCAGCAAGCTCCCAGAATTTCGCAATCATCCACTGATATTGCTTTTTGATTTGCTCAGATTTTTCGTCAGTTTTCAGATAATAATCGCGATCAGGTAAACCCAAACCAGACTGGCTAGCGCCGACCACATACTGATCGGAGTTTTTCTGATCCTGGCTCACATAGAGTGACACCGGTGTGCCATAACGTTCGGCTTGTAAATTACCCCAAAAACTTGCCAAATCAGCGGCAGATTTCAGATTGTCGATGTCGGCCAGCTGTTGTTTTAACGGTATTAAACCCAAGCTGTCAATTTTGGCAGTATCAAGATATGCACGGTATAAATCGCCAATTTTCTGAGCATCGCTGCCAGCCTCTGCCGGTTTGCTGGCCGCCTCTTTGATCAGCGTCAGCACGTGTTTATCAGCCTCTTCGCGCAATTCGTTAAAACTGCCCCAACTTGCCTTATCGGATGGGATCTCTGTTTTTGCCAACCAGTTCCCATTTACATAACGAAAAAAATCTTGCTGCGGTTTGACCTGAGTGTCGAGATTCATCAGTTCGATACCCGACTTGACGGCAGCTACAGTAGCTTCTGCGGGGACGGTAGCAGTCGGTTGTGAGGCGCGCTCACAGCCAGAAACAGCAAGCGCTGTAGCTATGCTGAAGGCTATGATTGTTTTTTTATTCATGGTTTTATCCTGATGTAGCGACAAAAGAAGATTTCAGGCCGAGTGTAGTGAAACAACACTGAATGTCCAGCCTGTAAATCATGGCAAGCGGTCTTCTGCGATAAAACGATGATTTGACGGGGTTATTACCGGAAAAGGTGGGAGTAAAAGGAATGACGTAACTGTAATTCTTCACCAGTTACGCCAAATATTTTACGATTCATCAACCTAAAACTACACCTGATAGACGGCTGCCTGCCCTTGTAATTTTGCGGCTAATTCAGCCAAAGACCCGCTGGCTTCGGCGCTGTGTTGCGCACTGCGGGTCACTTCGCCGATGCTGACACTAAACTCGCTGATATTTTTGTTAATATCCTCGGCTACTATCGTTTGTTCTTCCGTCGCCGCTGAAATCTGCACATTCATATCAACAATAGTCCCCACCGAACTTCTGATTTCGCCGAGGACTTCACCGGCCTGCTGTGCATTGTGCACGCTACTGTCGGCATGGGTTTGTGATTGCGCCATCGCTGTGACAGCTTCTTTTGCCGCCGACTGTAAATTCTCAATCATCACCCGAATGGATTCGGTCGCTTTTTGGGTATTAGTGGCAAGGGTTCGAACTTCGTCAGCCACCACCGCAAAACCGCGACCAGCTTCACCGGCTCGCGCCGCTTCTATCGCAGCATTCAGTGCCAACAAGTTGGTTTGAGCGGCTATCGACTGGATAACGGCCAATACCTGGCTAATTTTCTCTGACTCGCCATTCAGCTGCTCAATCACCTGACTTGCGCCTTTAATCGCTGATGACAATTGCTCAATGGCCTTTATATTTAGCGTCACTTTATCGTAACCACTTTGGGTTTTTTCGTCCGCCTGATTTGCCCGCTCTGATGTTGCTAAGGCACTTGATGCCACTTCCTGAATGGCTGCAGACATCTGATTAATGGCCGTTGCAATCAAATTGGCTTGTTGCTCTTGCGCAAAAGCCGTTGTACTGACTTGCTGACTAATACTGCTCATCTCTTCTGATGCTGCAGCCAGCATAGCAACAGCGGAGCCAAGCTCGGTAAAAAATTGCTGCACCCGGCTAATCGTTTGATTAAACGACTCGGCCGTTTCGGAAATTTCGTCCTTGCCGACGACCTTCACCCGCAAGCGCAAATCGGATTTTTGCCCAACCTCGGTAATAACCTGCCGTAGATCGGATAGAGGGCGCTGAATAGACCGGTAAACAAAAAGCGCTAAGATCGTCAATGAAATGACCACCAGACTCACCAACACCAGAAACATCTGCATGGTGCTATCTGAAGTGTCATGTGCATGATTGGTAAATGATTTTGCTTCGTCCAATTGCAACTGAATCAACTTATCCAAAGCCTGACTGAGCGGGTCAGCTAAGGCATAAAGTTGCTGATTAAAACTGCCGCTTTCAATTGAGGTAATCGAACCGTCATCAATCGCAGTTCGGTATACGGCAATTTGTTGTTGCCATTGTCCAATCCAGTTCTCTGCTTTCTCAGCCAATCCCCGTTCATTGTCCGTGAGCTTAGTGCTACGAAAGGCGTTCCAGGATTCCGCTGCCGAAGTCGTTGCTTTTTGTATTTGCGACGAAGCTTCAATTGCAGTTAACAAGCCCGCCCGATGTTTATGCAGGGTATCCACTACGGTAACGGCATAAGCATCTGAAACAGTTTTGATTTGTTGCAGTGGTTTCACCCGATCAAGATAGAGGCTATCAACGCCGGAGGCTAACTCACGCATATTCAAGATAGAGACCAGACTTAAGAACACCAGAACCAACAACGGCAACGCGGCCAGCACAATGAGCCGGCTTCGAACTTTAAACTGATTCAACATTTGATGTACCTCAAAAATACCATTATGTAACAGAATCTTAGGTCGTTATTTTTAACGCCATTTCAGCTTAGTTCAGGTTTCAGGATTTGTCGTATTTCCCTTTTGCTACCACTTCATTTGCAGCTTGATTGCCTTTTGCCTTTAAATTCTGGATGATAGCGCCAGAAAAACCACAACACTTTAAGGAACAATCATGTCTGCAACCTTACTTGCTTCGATTGCCGGTTTACCGGAGTTTTTAAGTTTCTTTTTCCTGGCGATCTTGTTGTTGTTGTTGTTCGCCCGCATTTATAGCTGGTTAACGCCGCATGATGAAATAACGCTGATCCAGGCAAATAACCCAGCGGCGGCGATTGCGTTTGGCGGCGCGCTGATTGGATTTGCATTACCATTGGCCAGTGCGATTACCCACTCTATTTCGCTGGCTGACTGCGCGATTTGGGGCGCTATCGCACTCATTATTCAGAGCCTGACTTTTGTGGCAGTGCGAGTGACCATTCGTCGCTTGCCAGAACGTATTACACAAGGCGAAATCGCAGCCGGTATTTTTTCTGCTTGTTGCTCGGTAACTGTTGGTTTGATTAACTCGGCCAGCATGACGTTTTAAGGAGTTTATATGTCGAAATCAATCAAACGCAGTAAGAAGGCCGCACTGATCCTGATGGTGCCAACGGCCACTTTATTATTGGCTGGTTGCGGCAGTGAAGAGCCGGTACAAACTGCGGTTTATCAAAATGCAGAAGAATGCGCGGCTTTTTACAATCCACCGGCGGAATGTCAGGCAGAGTTTGCCAAAGCGCAGCAATTGCATGCCCAGGTAGCGCCGAAGTATCAAAGTAAAACGGAATGCGAAACCGATTTTGGTATCGGTAATTGTGAAACGCCAGCAACGGCGGCCGTCAGCACTGATCCCAATGCCCCGGTGCAACAACAGCAACAAGCAAGTTCGGGCTTTTTCATGCCGATGATGATGGGTTTTTTAGCCGGTCAGATGCTCAATCGGGGCGGCGCTGGTCAGGCTGCGCCACAAAAATCAGTCCCCACACAACCACTGTACAAATCGCGCGACGATCAAGGTACTTACCGTACCGCCAGCAATCAACCGGTGGCGCGCAAGTCTGGCGTGACTTCAGTGATGCCTTCACAAATGCAACCGAAGGCAGGCACCGTCGTCAGGCGTGGTGGCTTCGGGGCTCAGGCGCAACAACGTCAGTCGATGACTAGCGGTGGTTGATCATTCATGAAGAAAATTGCGATAGAACAACGTCCGGGTTGGCAGGACTATGCCGAAAGTGTGGGGTTTGATTTTCACACTTTTGATGGCGAACCTTACTGGGATGAAACTGGTTATTATCAGTTCAGCTTAGAGCAGATAGAAAACGATATTGAAGCGCCGACTGAAGAACTGCACCAAATGGCCTTGTCGTTGATTCCGGATATTTTAGCCGACGAGCAAAAACTGATAGCACTGGATGTTCCTGCCGCCTATTGGGATTGGCTAGCTGAATCATGGCGCACCTCCCAGCCACATTTATATGGCCGTCTTGATCTAGCTTACAACGGCCAGGGTCCGGCAAAACTGCTGGAGCTTAATTACGACACGCCAACATCCCTATTTGAGACTGGATTTTTCCAGTGGGTGTGGCTGGAAGACCAACAGATGCGCGGGCGTCTACCGCAAGGCGCGGATCAATTCAACTCGTTGCAAGACAAACTTGAACAGGCATTTGCTGAAATGCCACTGCGTCAGCCCTGTTATTTCAGCAGTGTTGATGGAAATATTGAAGACAAAGGCACCATTAACTATTTGATGGACATCGCCAGTCAGGCTGGGATCGACGCTCGTTATCTGCCACTGGAACAACTAGGTGAAATTGATGGCCAGTTGGTTGATAGCCAGAACTTTCCGATTCAGGCGATGTTTAAGCTGTATCCATGGGAATTTATGCTGCGGGAAGAGTTTGGTAGCCATCTGCTGACTTCCGACACCCAGTGGTTAGAGCCCGCATGGAAAATGTTGTTGTCTAATAAAGGTATTTTGCCGCTGTTATGGCAAAAATTTCAGAATCATCCTAATTTGCTGCCGGCGTTTTTCGAAACCAAAGATAGCCAATCAATGGCACCAGGCTGGGTTCGAAAACCACTGTATTCACGGGAAGGCGCCAATATTGAACTGATTGACCTTCAGGGCAAGCGCTTGGTAGTTGATGGGCCTTATACAGATGCACCTTTTATCCGCCAGGCATTTACGCCGCTACCAACATTTGACAACAGCTTTACGCTGATTGGATCTTGGTTGGTCGGCGACTCGGCGGCAGGTATTGGCATCCGGGAAGATGCAACTCTAATCACCAAAGACAGCTCACGCTTTTTGCCACATATTATTTTGGACTAGTGGTGTATGCTGTCCATCCTCAATGCTGTTAGCCGGCTGCAAGGCCGGCTTACAGCAAGGTGATTGTGGGTAGTTTTTCTTCCGTCAGAAAAACTACCTACACTTCACCGAATAACTCGGAACGGCGGCACGCCTCTGCTCGAACATAGTCGACCTATCGCGCATCGTTCAACCGATATCTCGATCACCGATACACCAGATGGCTGCACCTGCCATACCCACGAAAATCCCTTTCGTCAAAACACATCGTTGTCCTGTTTTAAGCCGCAAAATATCCCGTTAATTTTCATCCAGCTGACACCATGTCAAAAAATCATCATAAAAATATCACTAAATTAGCATCTTTATTATTTTGACAACGCTGTCATTTGTTCCATGTTAGTGCAACCACCAAACACCGGAACAATGGAATGTTGGTTGTCAGTGGTGCACAAACCAAAAAAGTTGCGGGCCTTGACGCCCATATTCAACACCACAGGCAGGACTAACATGATGAACACTTTTGTTTCAATCAGCCGCAGTCAGCTGTTATTACTGACATTATGCGCACTATCTACCGACATCATCGCAGCGCCGGCGTCGCCGGCAAAACCCAACCTAAGTTGGCAAGAAACCAACCTTACCCTCAACAATGGCAGCGTGAATGTTCCCATCAACTGGAACATGTGGTGGGGCACCAATGGCAATGAATGGCAGCTCAGCCAAAATGGGGTGGTGGTGCACACCGCAGCACTAAACGCCAATAGTCAGAATGCCCAAAGTGGCAGTAAAACGGTCGCCGTTACGGCAGCCGGAACATACGATTATATCGTCAGTTTATGTAACGTGGTTGGCAGCGAGCGCAGCTGCACCACCAGCGACAAAAGAACCATCACTGTCACCGGCTCCGGCGGACCTGGCACGCCAGGTGGTTTTGATCCCTGGACCCAGTTGAACTTCGCTGGCTGGCCCAAACCGATGCAGCAACAAAATGTGCCCTATCAAAACACCAGCAACAAAATGGTCGGCGCTTATTTTGTCGAATGGGGTATCTATGGCCGTAACTACCATGCCTATGATATTCCAGCAAAAAACCTCACTCACCTCTTCTATGGTTTTATCCCGGTCTGCGGCCCGAACGCTTCATTGCAAAGGGATAATCCACAAGGCTATAGCGCCCTACAGGCTCAATGTCAGGGCAAACCAAATTACACCGTGGTGGTGCATGACAAATGGGCGGCACTGGACAAAGGTTACCCAAATGACAAATGGGATCAACCGATTAAAGGCTTGTTTGCCGAGATGTACCGGCTGAAAAAAACCAACCCACATCTGAAAATTCTACCGTCCGTTGGCGGTTGGACCTTATCTGATCCACTGTATGACATCGGCACCAATGCGACTCATCGCGCTACTTTTGTCGCGTCAATGGTGCAATTTATCAAAACCTATGACTTCTTTGATGGGATTGACATCGACTGGGAATTCCCGGGCGGTGGCGGCGCTAATGCCGCATTGGGATCACCACAGGATGGCGCTGGTTTTGTGCTGCTCATGCGCGATTTACGCCAGGCGTTAGATACCCTGAGCCAACAAACGGGTCGCAGCTATCAGCTAACCGCAGCCATGAGCGGTGGTGTGCCTAAGCTCAGTCAGGTGGACTGGGAAAGTGCGCACTCGTACATGGATTACATCAATGTAATGACCTATGACTACTACGGCGCGTGGAACAGCACCCTCGGCCATATGACCGGACTCTATCCAAACCCCAGCTCACCACTTAGCGGCTTTAGCGCGCAAGAGGCGGTTGATCATTTACTGGCTCGTCAGGTGCCGGCCGGCAAAATTACCATCGGTGCCGCCATGTATGGCCGTGGCTGGAAAAACGTCAGCAATGTCAGCGCCAACAACCCGTTCAGCGGCTCAGGTGGCGAAGGGATCAATGGCAGCTGGGAAAAAGGCATTGAAGATTATAAGAAAATAGAAACTCAAATGATGGGTGGTACCAATGGCAGCGGCGCCAATGGCTTTGGTCTGTTTTGGGATGACACCGGTAAAGCCAGCTTTGTCTGGAACCCAGCGACCAAAACGTTGGTGAGCTTTGATACCAAACGCTCGGTTCAGGCCAAAGGTGAGTTTATCCGCCAGCGCAACTTAGGTGGCATTTTTGCCTGGGAGCTAGATGGCGACAACGGCCAGCTCCTGAACGCCATGCACGAAGGGCTTGGGCATCCGAAGCAATAATTAACGGATAGCGGCCACCAGTCATGCTGGTGTGCCGCAATCACGACGTTGTTTCGCTTCAATGCATAGTTTCACTTCACTGCGTTGTCTGGCTTCACTGCAGGCAACGCAGCTTTTAAGCAAACTCATTCGCCAATTTTGAAGGTCATCATGAAATATCACAATCATATTCTCTTGCTCGGATTATGTTCCCTGAGCAGTTTCAGCAGTCTCGCCATCGACTGCAGCAACATCCCACAATGGCTCAGCAGCAAAGCGTATACTGCCAATCAACAGGTACAGCTGGAGCAAAAAGCTTACAAAGCCAACTGGTGGAATCAAAATCGCAATCCGGCTGCTTACTCCAACCAATATCAAGAATGGAGCAAACTCGGTGACTGCGAAGGTGTTGTGGTCAATCAACCACCGCTCGCCAGCATCAGCGCTCCGACCGCCAATGCAGAGTTCAGCTCAGGCAGCGAAATCACCTTTGCCGCCAGTGCCAGCGACACCGATGGCAGCATCAGCAAAGTCGAATTTTATCTAAA
>JAHJNE010000347.1 GCA_018820995.1 Gammaproteobacteria bacterium
AACATATTGCATTAGCCACAATACATAACGGATATCAACATGGATAGCGCGGGTAACCGCCTCGTTAAAGTACCAGTCTTTACTGATTGACTCATAAGTTGAATCAAAGTTAAGCCCGACCAACTCGCCATCCGCATTCATTACTGCAGAGCCTGAATTTCCGCCTGTGGTATCTGCGCTTGACAGGAAATTCAGGGGCACTGAATTCACTGGCAAAGCAGCTGGCTTGGCGCAGTGTAAGAGCCCACACCACCAGCTATCTTGTGCTTTCGCTGCCAAATCCTGGAAATAAAAGCCCTGATATTGTTGCTGTTGATAGGCTTTGACCAGTTTTTCCGGTACCAGAAATGGTGCACTGTTTTGTTGTTTTGCCAACATACCGGCAACGGTGGTAAATGGCGTTTTGTAAACGCCATCGGCAGCCGGATAGCCATCAACATGACCATAGGTAATACGTAAGGTACCGTTTGCATCTGGGTACACCGGACGACCTAAGGTCTGGTTGTAAGCAATAATTGCTTGCATATACGCAGGTCGCAATGCGGCATATTCACCCGCCAATTGTTTTTCCTGTTTATCCTGCTGCATTTGCGTCTCAAACAACGCCACTGCCAGTTTGATAAAAGGGTCATCACTTTGCGCAAAATCTGCCGGTGCTTTACCAAGCCAAGCCATGCGGCCAGACAACGTGGTTAAAGCCGTGCGCTCATACCAGCCTTTTAACGAATCACTGATTTGTGCTGCGGATTGGCCTGGTGTAAGTTTTAATGCCTGATCTAGCGCCGGGCTGCGCACCGCTTCAGGTTGTGCCAGATAAACTGCGAGCTGACCTGACCACAGAGCTAAATCAACTTCAGGCGCAAATCGGGTGTCCAGTCGCTTTAATTTGCCCTGGAACATTACTAAATCACGGTCTTGATAGCCAATATCCCGCGCCGCGTCTGGTTTTTGTTGCTCGACAGCTAAGCGATATAAATCGCTGGCAATCTGCAATAAATCACTGCGTTTGGCATTGTTCAAATAGTAAGTTTGTTGCGCAAACTGTTGATCTTTTGCCACTAAAGCGCCTAATTGCGAAAGCGCTTGCTGATAAGCAGGTACATCAGATGTTGCGATCCATTGTTGCAATGCTTGCTGCTGCTGACGCTTAATGCCCTGAATATCAGTGGCTTTAAAGCCATCCAATAGGCCTTTTAACTTTTTCATCCGATTGTGGTGACTTTTCACCACTGAGGCGTATTTCACCTGGTAATCGGCATTTTGCTGGCCCATTTTTTCAATGGTGCTAATCAGTTCGGAATAAGTTTGTATATTCGCCGGATATTCCCAATTGGCCGCAAAATCAATCTCTTCAGCTAAACGGTATCGGCTGGTCCGTCCCGGGTAGCCTGCGAGTAAAATGCCATCACCTGCGCGGACGCC
This sequence comes from Gammaproteobacteria bacterium, assembly GCA_018820995.1. Taxonomy (GTDB): domain Bacteria; phylum Pseudomonadota; class Gammaproteobacteria; order Enterobacterales; family Alteromonadaceae; genus Pararheinheimera. Next base: position 1,423 of record JAHJNE010000347.1, read on the forward strand.
ATTGGCATTTACTTTCAGGAAACTTTTTGGCTGATATGGCACATTGTCGACTGAATAAGCGGCAGGTTTACCATCTTTAGCGACATAACCGCGTAAAAAGCTGAAATCACCGGTATGACGTGGATATTCATAGTTATCGATGTCACCACCAAAATTACCAACCGACTCAGGTGGTGCGTAAACCAAGCGGACATCCTGAATCATCAGCTGTTGAATCAAAAAATACTCGAGGCCATGGTGAAAACTGACCACATTACAACGGTAATTTGCATCTGACTCACAGTCTTTAATTAAACGCTTACGATTGTCTTCAATCGCTTCATAACGCGCAAGTGGCTCCAAATCTGCTGCAAGAGAACCAATGACTTTTGCAGTCACATCAATAACTTGCTCAGTAATATACAAACGCTCTTGTGGGCCAGCCGGCAATTCTTCGGCTTGAGTTTTGGCTAAAAAACCTTGCTCGATTAAATTCCGCTCTTTAGTCGAATTTTGCTGAATAGCGCCATAACCGCAGTGATGATTGGTGATGACTAAACCCTGAGACGATACAAATGAAGCGGAACAATAACCAAGGCTGACAATCGCATTCATTGGATATTGTGACAAATCTGCCAGCTGTTCACCGCTGATCCGGATGCCGCGTGCGTCCAGTTGTGGTTGTAATTGTTTAAGCTGGTAAGGTTGCCATTGCCCTTCGTCAGCCATCGCTGCAAAGCTGCCCAGCAGTGCGGTTGTTAACAGAAAATATTTCATGGAGCCCCTGATCAGAATCTTTAAAATAGTCACGCAGATTACTTGCTGACACGCATAAAAGGCAACTGCTTGCGATCAATCCCCTGACAGCGTCGACCACTGCAGAAAATATAAATAACACCAGCCTGACCTTCGCCAATAGCATGGCTGGTAGTCCTTGAATTCAAATAAATAAATTGATTTACCGAAGCGACAGTTCCCCCTACCATGGCATGCATAAAATACAAGCAAGGACCTCGTTATGGTGTTGTTCAGGAAATTTAAACAGCTTTGGTTGCAACTCAATGCTGCGCAGCGCAGTTATCTCGTTGCAACACTCTTTGTGCTGCTGTGGCTGGTAAATTTTAATAGTCAGGTGTGGCCACTGTACGGCATGGCTTTAGCATTACTTTGCGCTGTCAGTTTAGATATGTGGCAAGGTTTTTTAAGGATCTGGAATAGTCTCGCCGGCAAAGCCGTGGTGATTGTGTTTTATGCGGTGCTGGGGAATTTCTGTTTTGCGATGGCTGAAAGTCAGGTAAATCACTTGATTGGTGTTCGACCCGATGTAGTGCCTTATACGGTCAATCTGACGGTTTTATTGTTAGCCCCACTTTGGAGTTTTGGGCTGTCGTTGGTCATGTTATCGATCTATACCCTGCTCCATACTGCGAAAATTTTCCTGTTGTTATTTCTGCGCCCCTTAGGCGTTCGTAGTCATCATCTGTTAGGCAAAGAGGCTTATCCGGTTTGGACTTTGCTGACCCGATTTATCTATCTGCCGGTGTTTATGAGTTGCCTGTCGCCGTTACCCGGTATTTATTTAGCAGGCGATAGCAGCCAGCTGGAGCGTTTATTGACTGGCAAACCTTCGTTAATTGCTATTAAGAACAAGAATGCTGGCGAGACTGCCGGCAGCAATGCAGCAGTTACTGTAGATGCTGGAGCAAAAGATGAAGATATGCAGCAACTCAACGTCGATTTAAGTAATGGTTTACCCAGAATTTTATGGTTAAACCGAACGCAGGCGACGTTTTTGTATCATGTTGAAAGCCTAAGCCGTTCGAGTTGCCCGCTTTTTGGTAAAGAACATCTGGTGCATATTAATGACCACGAAGTCCTGGTGATCACGCCAGACGAAAAAGCCGAAACAGGTTATCAATACCAGGTTCGGCTCTGTGGTTCGGTCGGTTATCGCAGGCCCGAGTATGATCTACCCGAGCCTTCTCCCGAAAAACTAAACTAAGCGCTAGCTGCCACCTGCGCCTGAGCGCGCAGGATTTGGCGATTTAACAGCGGGCCGATCGCAAACATAAAGACGGCAGCGCCTACGCCCACCCAGCCAAGTAAAGCGAACACGTCACCATAAATCGCCAAAGCTTCAGCGACAGGGGTGCCAACAGGCATCGATGCCATAGCACCAAACCGCCCTGCAATCATTTCACCGAAGGCCGACGCCAAAAACCAGACGCCCATCATCAGACTCACTACGCGTGGCACAGATAACGCTGTCACTGCGGACAAACCAATCGGCGACAACGCCATTTCGCCAATCACCAACACAAAATATGCCAGAATAAACCACCAGAACCCTGCCAAGCCATTGGCTTCCGGATTCAGCGCCGCATATTGCAAAACAAAATGCGCCAAACCAGCCATTAACAAAGCAAAACCAAATTTCACCGGTGACGACGGGTTTAACCCTTTGCGATCCAACCAAGGCCATAACCAGGCAAATGGGATTGCAAGAATAATGATGAACAATGAAGCCACAAAAGTCAGCTGAGAAGAGTTGAAGGCAAAGCTGACAAAACCAAAATCAAAGGTCGGACTATTCATCACGCGATCAGAATAAGCGAGCCAGCTGCCATAAGTTTGTTCATAAATACCCCAAAATACGGCAGAAATAGAGGTCAATACCATCAACATAATCATACTGGCTCGTTCCAGTTGATTACATTCAATAAAGATAAATTTAAACCACCACACCATTAAACCGATGGTCAGGACCACAGCCACCACTTCAGTCGCGGTAATTTCGGCACCTTCCGCCATCCCTAACATTTGTCCCAACGCCCCGAAATTAATAGTGGTTTGCAGAATTTGTTGTACCACCACCACACCAATCAGCGCTAATAGATAAATAAGCCATTCCCGCGGCATTCCGGCGACTTTTTCGGTCAACAGGTCGGGCTTTGCCGGTTCTGCCTGGCCGTGTAAGTGCTTCGTACCACCGACAAACACCAACAGTCCAAGCAGTAAACCAATACCTGCGGAACCAAACCCATATTCCCAGCCATACGCCAGACCAATCCAGCCGACAAACAAACTGGAGAACACCGCACCTAAATTAATACCCATATAAAACAAGGTGAAAGCTGAATCGCGTCGTGGGTCCTGTTCGGTATAAAGTCGACCGACAATAGTCGAGATATTAGGTTTTAAGAAACCAACACCGACTGCGACCAACGCCAGAGATGCGTACATCACCTGTAATGCAAATTGGTCAGCGCCGGCAGCAGCCGTCGCCTGCGAGCCTTTATATGCCATGCCAAGCATGCCGAAGGCCATTAACGCGCCGCCAAAAGTGACGGCTTTACGCATCCCCAGGTATTTATCGGCTAACAAACCACCCACTACGGGTAATGCATACGCCAGACCGGCATAAGTGCCAAGTAAGATATAGCCGGTTTTATCACTGAATAAATGATGCTGAGTGAGATATAAAAACAGCAGTGCTTTTAAGCCGTAGAAGGCAAAACGCTCCCACATTTCGGTAAAAAAGCAAACATAGAGGCCGATTGGATGGCCCAGCCATTCACGTTGGACTGGCAGAGCAGACACGGAAGTTGTCATAGAAATCCTGAATTAAGTATTTTTAGTTATAGTCAGGGTCTGTTGACCCTGGTAGCGCAACGGCTTTGGGTAGCGATTTACTATATCATGGAAATCGAGGTTGGGAAGACTGCGTGGGCGAAGGTCGATGGCGGTTTCAACCTATTTCCAGCCGGTTACGACCAGCAAGTTTGGCTTGATAAAGCGCAGCATCCGCCTGCTTAAATGCCTGATCTAAATCGACACCCGGCTCAATTTGGGTAACACCAAAACTCGCCGTGATCGCAATATTCAGCGTTTGCTGCTCCGCTTCTGCGGAGGCAGATTTATGCTGTAAAGGTTGGCTCTGTAACTGTGATTGCAGTTGATTAATCCTCTGCACTGCGCCACTGATTGGACACGCTGGTAATAACAACGCAAATTCTTCGCCGCCATAACGCGCAAATAAATCTGCAGATTTAAGTTGTTGAATGATAATGCCGGCAAAGTGCTGCAATACTAAATCGCCCATTTGATGTCCGTACTGATCATTAATTTGTTTAAAATGGTCGATATCGATCATCACCAGGCAGACCGGCTTTTTTTCTAAGTGCATCTGCTGAAGCAATGGCGGTGCAAAGCGGAAAAAATAACGCCGATTTTTAGCTCCCGTTAATTTATCGGTATGGGCGTCATGGCGAAGTTTATCTATTAAATCATAAATGTAACTGATCGCGAGCCCACCCACACACAGCGTTTCTAAGGTTAATGAAACTAATGTCGTGACTAAAACCTGGCTGGAATGATCAGGCTGAATTATAAAACTAAACAGTGGATATAACGTGGGTAAGGTCAGCAGTGCTAATAACACACTAAATTTTAGGATCCGATCGCCAAGATTGCTCGGCAATTCAAACTGGCGGATGGTGGAAAAACTGAGTAATAAAGGTAAACACATCGATGCCAAAAATATCGGCAGCCGGATATACAATTCATTCTCCACAAGGCTGAAGTAGAGCATCAGCAGAGCCAAGATAAACAAATGCAGCAGCGGCCACACTAAAAACCGACGGTGCATTGGCTGCTGATATCTGGCACGGATCCCGAAGTAAAACAAATAGATACTACAAAGATAAGCAAAATTGGCACTGACCACTGAAGTGACGTACCAGTCAAAATAACGCAGGCAAAACAATACAAACGCGATAAAACCGACGACAAAGAAACCGCTAAAATAACGCAAAGCAATCCGTTGACTGGCTTGCGGTTGCACCGGTAGTGACTGAATAAACAGAATGTAGGACAGAGTGGCAATCAACAGCACTGAAACACTAAACAGCACCAGATTGGCATCAGCGGTCAAAAGCTGCAATTGTACCCATCCTGTCTTAAACCATAGCGATAGTTCACCATAGTCAACTATTTGATTATAGGCAAATAGTTACTTTGATTCTGTTTCAGTTGCCGGTTTTACGAGGACAGGGATTTGCTGTTGCTGCCATATGGCCAGTTGCTCGCGATAATAGTCCCAGACACAAGGACAACAACTGCCGCTGCCACAACATTCATTGCTGGCAGGTGGTTCTGGTTTTTCGATCACTTTTATTGTCATGATTGGCGGTTCACTTCTGTTCATGGCATGCTACTTTGCAGATATTTTAGCGGGATTGAGGTGCTGATGTCTTCTGCTTATTACCCACAAATCTGGCAGACCATTTTGCAAATACCGCCAGGAAAGGTTGCCAGCTACGGGCAAATTGCCGATTTATCGGGTTTACCTGGCCGGGCGCGACTGGTCGGTAAAGCGCTTGGCATGGCACCGCCGTCAATGGAGTTGCCCTGGCATCGGGTATTGCGTAGTAATCTGACGTTGGCCTTTGCGGCGGGTTCGCCACAGGCGTTATTGCAGCGCGGTTTATTACTCGCAGAAGGTGTGATCTTTCAAGGCCAGCGCGTGGCTAAAACCACGCAATGGCAACCGGATTTGGCAGAATTATTATTTGCGTTAAAGTATTAACTGCCTGGTTTGTCACTTTGCACATAATAACTCACCTGCGCGCGAGGATTCAGATACTCGTATACTGCAGGTGGCAGCGCAGAAGGTTTTAATACTTTTTCGATACTCAGTTTGCCCTCTTCGAGGCTAATCACCGGCGCTTCTAGTCTGGGGATCTGTGGATCATACACCAGCACATTCGGAAACAGCAGTTTTTCAGTATTGACTGACATTACCAAAGCGACCCGCTGATCACTTAGCATGACAATAGTCCCTGGCGGATAAACCCCCATCATTTTAATAAGTTGCGCCATTTGCGCTGCACCTAATTTACCTTTCATACTTTTAAACAGATATGACATTGCATGGTGCGGAGAGCGGGCTTTACTCATATCGGCGGGATGGCACAAATTGTCAAATTCGTTCACGACCGCCACAATTTTTGCCAGTTCATCAATTTGATCACCTTGCAGCCCTGCCGGATATCCACTGCCATCCAACATTTCATGGTGTTGCAAAATGACCGGATAGGCTTCCGCCGGGAATGATTCCGTCAACTGTAATAAGTCGACCCCGTATTTAGGATGAAGTTTTAATAGGTTCGCTTCAGGCGCTGTTAATGGCTCGGTTTTACGTAAGATTTGCGTCGGGATTTTCAATTTCCCCATATCATGAAATAAAGCCCCTATCCCGACCAGCTTGATACTCTCTTCACTCAGGCCCAGGCTTTTTGCCAGCATCATTGATAATACAGACACATTTAATACATGATAATAAAGGCTTTCCTGGTCCTTTCCTGCTTGTGAAATTAAATGAAGTACCAAAGCATCAGCATTAATGATGGTATCGGCAATGCGACTGACCAGTTCGGTCGCTTCATCAACCGCCTGTAACGGACGACTACCAATTTTCGCCATCACATTTCGCACTTGAACCATCGACTGCTCAAAGGCTTTTTCGGTTTTCTGAATTTGCCGGCGCTGTTCTTTCGCCTGTTCAATCCGGGTATTTTTCTCCCGTTCGAGCTCATATTTCATCTGAGAGGCGAGCTGATTTAGATCAACAGCACTAGGTTCTGGTTCAGGGTTTAAATCAACACTGCTTTTATCTGGAAAGAAATACACAAATTCCAAATCTAATGTTTGGATAATAGCGATTTGCTCGTAACTGTCGACTTTGAATTTATTGGAAATAAACGGGTGTTTCATCCAATTCACGGGTAATTGGATGAAATAACCGATTTTAACCTGACTTGGACTAATTTTCGCTACTGACACCCTGCACCTTTGAAATCAATGGTCTACAATTTTTTTATCTTAGTAAGGTAGTTTAGCAATACCGCATGCAATTGTCTGTTTTCAAATGACAAACCGTTTGTAATGACACAATGAGCTTCTTTTGCTCACTGGTAAAGCTGATGCAGCTCGGCAAAATGATCAATCACAAAATCGGCCAGTTCGGTAAAGTGGCTATTGGTTGCTGTTCGATAGAGGCACGATGGCATTCCCGCTCTGGCTGCGGTTTGTAAATCAAACAGATAGTCACCGACAAATAATAACTCTTTGCAGTCCAATTGCCAGTGATCAGCAATATGCAGTAATCCGGCCGGATCAGGTTTGGGTGCGCAGTCGTGGCGGGTTAACACGATATCCACTGAAATATTTAGGTTTTTGATGCAGAGATCGGTCGCTGATTTAATATTCCGGGTCAAAATTGCGGTTGGGATCTGTTGCTGCCGGAGTTGGTTTAATAATGCTTCGGCCCCGGGCATCCAGCGAGCGCTGGCTGCGCCTTCCAGTTCAAATTGTTCAATAATCTGCTGTGCCACTGCTACTTGCACCGGATCGGTTACACTGGCTAAATGCTCAAGAATTGGAGTCCCTGCAGGCCAGCCTAGTCGCTGACAAAGCACAGAAAAATCCAGTCGGGAATCGACTAAAGTGCCATCCAAATCAAAAATAATACCCCGGTGTGAACCTAATACTGCCATTGTGCCTTTATCGCTCCTACTGCTATTCAACCGCCTGCTGCAGTTATGGAAACGATTATGACATAGTCTGACACCTTGTGGTCAGTGACTGGCGACAACCGCGATACGAGTAAAATGTTTACCCGGCGGATATCTGTTTAGTGACCACCACTGACTACAGCGACAGCCGGCAACGTTGACATGCTTCGCACGTTGCCGACAGGGTCAACAGCTTTCATCTGCAGCTGCTCTCGGGTTAGCTGAAGGATGACTTCTGAAGTCATCGTTGATTATAACCGGGCTTCTTCAGATAACTGACCGCGAACTTCAGTGATCTGTTGCAAAGGAATCGTTACCTGAGCCAAATCATTGATTTCCACATAACCGCGGCGATATTTGTTCAACATCTGATAATTACGGTCATTGCCGGCATCTCTTGCAAAGCTGGTAATATTGATGCCATTACAAGTCACACGGTTGGCCACAAAATTTTTCGAAACTCCTGTGTCGCGCATATTCACAAAAAACCGAATCGGTTTGTCGACTGCGGCACTAACACAAAGTTGGCTTATCGGATTATCATCCGCTGCCACATACTCGTTAGCTTGAGCACTGGCGGCGGCAACAACAAAAAATACTGCACAACTTACAATTTGAAGCTTTTTCATGGGTCTATCTCCTCAGAATAAACAATCGCCACATTGGCGTCTTTCCTGGCAGCACGGCGTTGTTCATTCTGTGATTTCAGGATCAGAACAATTACTCGCTGCAGGTCTGATTACATAGTCGCATCTATGGTGAAAAAGGTTGTAAGCTACATATTTAGCGCTGTAACAACTCCCTCCCCGCTATCTGTTCACCATTAAATTAAAGTCATGATTTTACTGAACTCTTTCGTCAGCATGGATTACTGAAACATATTTTCTGTTACAACAACAAAAAAATATCTGTCTTTTTTCTTCGTTGATGCGGCTTTTAGCCATTTTTTCACATTGGGCTTGCTGGCTGAAAACAACTCTATATACTGTATATAAACACAGTATATTTGTAGTGACAGAGGCTTTTATGACCACAGTGTCCGAACTTAAAGCCAGTGGCCAAATTTGGTCACTCCACGATCAGGTGAGCCCTAAAGAAATGTTTAGCACTGGCTTTACTGAGCTTGATCAAGCGCTGCAAGGAGGTTTTCCAGCACATACCGTGATTGAGTTGCATGGTCCAACCGGCATTGGTGAGCTTCGGCTATTGTTGCCTGGCTTAACCAGACCTTTCGCCCGTGAACAATTACTGGTGCTGATTAGCCCACCCACCTTTATCGGCAGTCAGATGCTGCAAAATGCCGGCTTTTCATTAACACAGATTTTAGTATTGCACCCAAGCACAGCACAGGATGCGTTTTGGGCGGCGGAGCAATGCCTGAAAAGTGGTTGCTGTGGTTCGGTCTTGTTGTGGCAGTCGGCGCTGTCCATAGCGCAGTTAAAACGTCTGCAACTCTGTGCTCAGGATGGGTTGGCGAGTTTATTTATTTTCCGCGGTCAGCGTCAATCGCAGCTATCACTACCGGTGGCGCTGAGCCTGCAATTAAGTCCTGCGTTATCGGGTATTCAAGTTCAGGTATTAAAACGCCGAGGTGGTTGGCCTGTAGCACCAATACTGGTTGATATGACAAAACGCTGGCCCAGACTCTCGGTATCAGAAAATGCAGCAAACACTGCCCTGATCCTCAGTCACAGTGCTTAGAGGAACACTGGCATGACAACGTTATGGTTATATCTGAAGTTCCCTGCTTTACAGCTCGACAGCCTGTTTTTACAACAACAGCAAACCGGGCTGCCTGATGCTCCCCACCGCCTTTCAGAGATATCCGCAGACCGACCCACGCCACCGCCGTTGTGTCTATTAGATGCCAGTACCTTATTGATCAAGCAACTGAATCGCAGTGCCAGCCAAAAAGGGGTTAAGGCCGGAATGACGCTTAGCATGGCCTGCGCGCTTTGCCATGAGTTGCAAGTACTGCCTTATCAAACCGAACAGGAACTGCATTATTTACAACAAATTGCCGCCTTGTTGTATCAGATAAGTGCCGACATCGCACTTGATCCCCCAAACGCTTTATGGCTGCGGATTGAGCCGATGTTGGTGCTATATGGTGGGCTGAATGCTTATTTGGTTAAACTGTCGCAACAACTAGCGCCACTGCAGCTCATGGTTAATCAAGCAGTGGCAAATACTGCCGCTGCGGCGAAATTATTATGTTTTAGTCAACCTGGGTTTATCAGTTCAGCGCCTGAGCAGATTCTGGCGGCCTTAAAAAAGTGCCCACTAGATCAAAGCCAGCTGTCGCAATCGGCGTCAGGTAAAAAGGTGCTGCAACAACTGCAATCGATGGGTCTGGTCAATCTTGGTCAGGTGTTAGCGATCCCACGCGCTGAACTTGGCAGACGTTTTAGCGCTGATCTAGTCGCACTGCTGGATGAACTGATTGGCCAGCGGCCGACAGTACGAGAATTTTATCAACCGCCGGAACAATTCTGTCAGTCGCTGGAGTTGTTGTACCAGCTTGAACATAGCCAGCAATTACAAGCACCTTTGGCGTATTTACTCCAACTATTGCAAATCTATCTGCAACTTCGGGATCAACATTGTTATCAGCTGCTATTAAAACTGGAGCTGCGTGACCATCCGCCGCTACAACTCAGCCTGCAATCGGCCTGTGGCGAATACCTGAAATCACGCTGGTTGGCTTTATTCCAGCTCAAACTGCAACAACTGAAACTGCCGGCACCGTTGTTAAAAATGCAACTCAGTGCCAACCAAACAACGGCTCGTAACGGTGACAATCTATCTTTGTTTGATGCCAGAGCTCGGGGCGGAGTTGCCCGTGCTTTAGATAACCCTGCAGAAATCGATCCGCAACAACCTGCCCCCCTGTCGCTTGCTGACGCCCTGCGCTTGCGATCCTTATTGACGGCGAAACTTGGCGCTGAACGCGTACAACAGCCCATATCACAAGCCGATCACCGACCAGAACTCGCGAATGGTTGTCGCGAACTGACCTTCAACCAAAGTGCCGTTGCCGGCGCACTTGACGATAGAAACACTGAGCCAAACAAGCGCGCTGCGGATATTTTGCCTTTG
>JAHJNE010000348.1 GCA_018820995.1 Gammaproteobacteria bacterium
AGACAAGCCTGTGATGCCGGTGTGGGGACAAGAACGGCAATTGCCGCCAGAAATTCAGAAAAAACTGGATGAAATGGAACCAATCAAAAAATACGAGCAGGAACAGCACTAAATGGCTGGCTTGGAACTGGAGACTGAACTTCGCAGTGCTGAGTTGTCGTCAGCTGTGGCAGATTTACCTGCGCAAGTGAGCGCGCGGGTACGGTTGCCATTTGGTTTTGCCAAGCGGCATGGTGTGTTATTGCAGCATGTTGCTGACAGCTGGCAACTTTTGATCAACCCCAATACCAATGCTGCGGCACTTCTCGAAGTGCGGCGGGTTCTGGCGCAACCTTTTGCCGTGCAAAAACTTAGTGCTATCGAGTTTGAGGCCATGTTGGAAGCTGCGTATCAGCGAGATTCCAGCGAAGCGCAGCAAATTATGGAAGACATTGGCAATGAAGTGAATTTAGCTTCATTGGCTGATGAGATCCCGGAAACTGAAGACTTATTAGAAAACGAAGATGATGCGCCGATCATCAAGCTTATCAACGCCATGCTCGGCGAAGCGATTAAGCTCGGAGCTTCCGATATTCATGTCGAAACCTTTGAAAAAGCCTTAGTGGTGCGCTTTCGGATTGACGGCATTTTGCGTGAAATGCTGCGACCGAATCGCAAGTTGTCGAGCCTGTTGGTGTCGCGGATTAAGGTCATGGCCAAACTGGATATCGCGGAAAAACGCGTGCCGCAAGATGGCCGGATCAGCCTGCGTATTGCCGGCCGTGCCGTCGATGTGCGGGTGTCCACCATGCCATCCAGCCATGGCGAAAGGGTGGTGATGCGGTTATTGGATAAAAATAATTCCCATCTAAACCTGGCCGATTTAGGCATGACGCTGGCAGTACAGGAACAGTTCGCGCGGCAAATTTTAAAACCACACGGCATTATTCTGGTCACAGGCCCGACCGGTTCTGGTAAGTCGACCACGCTGTACGCCGGCCTGACTGACATTAACACCAAAGACCGCAATATTCTGACCGTCGAAGACCCCATTGAATATGAACTGGAAGGCGTTGGGCAAACCCAGGTCAATACCAAAGTGAATATGACCTTTGCCCGTGGTCTGCGCGCGATTTTACGTCAGGATCCAGATGTAGTGATGGTCGGTGAAATTCGCGATTTAGAAACGGCACAAATTGCAGTTCAGGCTAGTTTGACCGGTCACTTGGTCCTCAGTACCTTGCACACGAATACCGCCTCTGGTGCCATTACCCGTTTGGAAGATATGGGCGTTGAACCCTTTTTATTATCGTCCAGTTTACTCGGCGTGTTGGCGCAGCGACTGGTGCGGACTTTGTGCCCACACTGCAAACAAGCACATGAACCGGACAAAGAAGAGCGTAACTTCCTTGGTACCACCAAAAAAGAAGGCCAGCTTATTTACCGTGCTGTCGGTTGTGAGCAATGCAATCACACCGGTTATCGTGGCCGGACCGGTATCCATGAGCTGATTGTGGTTGACGAGCATTGTCGTGAACTGATCCACAACGGTAAAGGCGAGCAGGCGATTGAAAAATACATCAGAAGCCAAAGCCCGAGTATCCGTCAGGATGGTTTCTCCAAAGTACTGGCTGGCGTGACCACGCTGGAAGAAGTACTGCGGGTGACGCGTGAGGATGCATAGTGGCGGCATTTGAATATCAGGCGCTGGATAGCAAAGGCCGTAAAAGTAAAGGGGTGTTGGAAGCAGATAATGCCCGCCATGCCCGCCAATTGTTGCGCGACCAGAAACTGACCCCGTTAAGTTTAGAGCTCGCTTCACAGCAAGAAAAAATGCTGGCCAGCGGTAAAAAGTGGTTTCAAAGTGGTATTAGCGCTAGCGATTTAGCATTGATTACCCGTCAAATCGCTACCTTGGTTGAAGCGGCGCTGCCGATTGAAAATGCGCTGCAAGCCGTTGCTGAGCAATGCGAAAAACCGCGGCTGCAAAGTATGATGATGGCCGTGCGTTCCAAAGTAGTTGAAGGTTATAGCCTGGCCGAAGGTCTGGCCGAGTTTCCTTATGTATTTGATCATTTATTCCGTTCGATGGTGGCAGCTGGCGAAAAATCCGGTCATCTTGATGCGGTATTAAATCGGTTGGCCGATTACACCGAGCAGCGCCAGCACATGCGCAGCCAAATCATGCAAGCACTGCTCTATCCGGCTATTTTGACCTTCTTCGCCATTGCCGTGATCAGTATTTTGTTGACGGCTGTTGTCCCGAAAATTGTTGAACAATTTGAACATATGGGGCAAAACCTGCCTGGTGCGACTTTATTCCTGATTGCTGCCAGTGAATTTTTGCGCTCGTACGGCATTTTTGTGTTAGCAGGGCTATTTATAGGTGTTGCGGCATTAAAACGCGCGTTGCGCCAGCCTGCATATCGCTTGAAGTACGACCGACTGTTACTCAAAGCCGGTATGCTCGGTAAGGTCAGTCGTGGGCTTAACACTGCTAGGTTTGCCCGTACGCTGAGTATATTAAATGCCAGCGCCGTGCCGCTGCTCGAGGCGATG
>JAHJNE010000349.1 GCA_018820995.1 Gammaproteobacteria bacterium
CCGACTACCTGATAGAGAATGAAATTCAGGGTCAGCGTTATACTGATCCAAACCGTGCAGTAACCACGGCTATCGGCGAAATTACTGCAGCAGATTTAACTGAAGTGCAAAAAATGCTGCAGGGCTTGATCAATGACCCCAAACTGCTAGCGCAGTATTTTGGCAGTTACATTACCCACGCCAAACATGAACTAGACGCAACCGAACCCGATCCACATTACCATTTGGATGAGATTGCCGAATATTTGTTGGAAGGTTCGGTGCTCGCCAGACTAGGCGGATTACGTTGCTGCTATATTCAGGCAAGCCCCGCTGACGATATTTTGTTATTTATCAACGGCAACACGATCAACGTGCCTGCGACAGAATTGACGACCGTAAAAGAGCTTTGCGAGCAAATACAATTAGATGCTGAGACTTGTATTCGCTTTGCTGAAGATCCGGCAAAACTACAATTACTCACCATGCTGATCAATCAAGGTTATTGGTATTTTGTCGAATAGGCATCTTGATGTTCAGCTACTGTGTAAAACGCTATGAATGAAAAAACCGGCCAAGGCCGGTTTTTTCATTCTCACCAGAACGACAGTTTAATTTGGTCAAAAAGGTCGTTCAAAGCTTCAACAACCTCACCTCCTAAACGCACTGTTCATTGTCGACAATTTACTGATCTGACCAGCGAATAGTTTCGCAGATCGATAGCGAAAACTCAGCCGAAGTGATACATTTCGCCGCGAAAAACCGGACCGAATGCGCGGCTGTACCCTACCCCTCAGCGCGCTATAATTCGTTGCTGTAACTATCCAACGCAGCACGCTAATCACAACGGAGAACAAGACGTGGCAGTATTCAACCATCCAGAATTTGATAACCATGAACAAGTGGTTTTTTGTAGCGATAAAGAAACTGGCTTAAAAGCCATTATCGCAATTCACAGCACCAAACTTGGCCCTTCGGTTGGTGGCTGCCGCTTGTGGGATTACGCGTCTGACGATGATGCACTGGTTGATGTGTTGCGCCTGTCTCGTGGCATGACATACAAAAATGCGATGGCTGGTTTACCAATCGGTGGCGGCAAGTCGGTCATTATTGGCGACGCCAAAACCATCAAATCTGAAGCATTGTTCCGCAAATTTGGCCAATATGTTCATTCCCTAAGCGGCCGTTATATCAGTGCAGAAGATGTAAACATTACTACTGCCGATATTTCCATCGTGAATAAAGAAACGCCTTATGTCGCTGGTTTGGAAGGTAAAAGTGGTAACCCAGGTCCATTTACTGCACTAGGGACTTATCAGGGCGTCAAAGCTGCAGCTAAACATAAATTTGGTTCAGATTCTTTAACCGGTTTAACCGTTGCGGTACAAGGACTTGGCAGTGTTGGTTTTTATCTGTGTGAATACTTACATAAAGAAGGTGCCAAACTGATTGTCACCGATATCAATCCTGATGCGATCAGCCGGGCTGTTGCTCAATTTGGTGCCACTGCCGTTGGTCTGGATGAAATTTATAACCAACAGTGTGACATTTACGCTCCATGCGCATTAGGCGCCACCATCAATGATCACACCATTGAGCAATTCAAATGCAAAATCATCGCGGGTTGTGCCAACAATCAGCTGAAAGAAACTCGACACGGTGACATCTTACGCCAAAAAGGTATTTTGTATGCTCCGGATTACGTGATCAATGCCGGCGGTATTATCAACGTTTATATGGAAATGCGCCCGGAAGGTTACAACCAAGACCAGTCAACCGCGAAAGTGCTGGAGATTTACGCCACTCTGCTGAATATTTTCCAACGTGCGGATGCAGAACAACAAACGACTAATGCAGTCGCTGATTTAATGGCGCAAGAAATTATTGCTCGCGGCAAAAAATAAACAGTTTGTACTTTTCAAAAGTAAAGAACCGCCGTTACGGGCGGTTTTTTATATCGTTCGATTTATACCAATTTAACCAGCCTTTAGTCATTGCATATACATAATAGCTACTCATTTCAGCGGTCAGCTTGGCGAATAAATCATAGTTCGATAAGTTGACAGTCAAAAAGCACACCGCGCCACAATTCACTTGTCTAAACGTTGAACTCGGTGATGCAAAAACTTGGGCATCAAATAAGTACTGCTCC
>JAHJNE010000350.1 GCA_018820995.1 Gammaproteobacteria bacterium
GCATCCATAAATAGCAGTAAGTCACCACTGGCGTGTCGTGCGCCGGTTTTAATTGCTGCGCCATTGCCTTTGCTATAAGGGTGATTTATGACTTGAGCGCCGGCAGTACTCGCAATTGCCGCGGTTTGGTCGGTTGAGCCATCATTAATCACTAAAATTTCAGCTTGTGGGTAGAGGCTATACAGCTCCGAAATGACTTTTCCAATAGCGTGTTGTTCGTTTTTAGCTGGAATGACGATCGACAGCGTCGGTGGCAAGTTTGTGGTCATTTCTGTCCCATTATTTTACTGTTTAAACGTTTGGTCATTGCTTCGCATCGCTGCCGGGTCTGTTCACGGGTAAATAGATTGCGCGGCAACTCTTGACACAACTGTTGCTGAAAAATCTGTGCTTCTGTTGGGTCTTGTACATCAAGCAAATTGTTAAAAATGACTTCACCCAATTGTATCGCTGGTCTTACGTCGAATGCCTGACGAAGATAATCTAAGCTTTCCGTCTTGTTCTGTTCAAGCTCTGCCAATTGGTGCAGATTTAACAACAGTTCAAAATGTTTACTGGCGTTAATTTGAATCGTTTGATGCTGTAATAGCAGCAGATTTAATTCTTTTAATTCGCGCGTAGTGACCAATGAGCAATTTTTATTGTCTATTTGTCGCTGTAAACTTGCTAAAGCAGACGGCGCACTGCCAATGATATGCTGGCTGGCTGCAAGTTGCTTTACTCTGTCCAGGTTTTCTTTGACTGAACTTTCATCCATGACTGCGCACGCAACAATGACATACTGCAAACGTGATCCAATACATTCGTCACATGCTTTCACTTGGGCTTGCAATGTGAAATAGGCTGGCATCGCTTGGCCATGCTCTAAATAAAGTAGGGCTAGATGCTCGGCAGCCCTCGGTGAGCCGAATTGTTTGTCAAACCAATGCTCTGCTGCTGCTAAAGGTTTCCCCCAAATCTGTACGACAAAAGTGGTAATCAGCGCAAGTAGTATCAGATAACTTACAGCACCGGTAATCACAAACCTATAGTATTTTTTATCACATTGTTGCAACGCCCAACCGAGGGCAAAGCAAGGGCCAAATAGTGCAACATAGTTTCGATGCTCAAAATAGAGCTCCAGACCGATCACCGTCGATTCTAATAAATGTGCAGCAAAAAACCATAAAATAGCAAAGCTCAATACCGGTAATTTATGTCTCACTTTGACTGCCAAAACTAGTAAGCCGATAACACAAGCTATTGCTGCAGTGGCATACCAGGGCAAATTGCCAAGTTTGAACACCTGGACGTTGTCGTGAAATGGGTTATAAGCAAACAGGTCGGGAAAAAACGCTAGTTTTAAATAGGTTATTAGAATGTAAGGCTGGGTGAATACCCGCTCCAGCATCGTAAAATCGCGAAATGGATAAATACCGCCGGTGCTGAATACCACATAACAAAGATAAGTCATGACGATAGCGAAACAACACCAAAGGTAGAGCAGTCGTATTTTTTTATGTTTATCAGTGAGTTGGCGGAAGATGGTTTTTTCTAACACCAAGGCCAGAACAGGCAATAAGATACCGTTTTCTTTGCTAAATACCGCCAGAATCGTGAATAGCACCAATCCGCTCAGCTGCTGCCATGCTGAGCGGCGAAGATGATTGTCGGCACTTCGCAGACCGTAGACATAGAGCAAAATGCCAGTAAACACAAAAAATGCTGACAGGCCTGTCATACGCTGAATCGCAATCAGCGAAGTCGAAATTTGCATGGGCGATAACAGCCATAACGCAGCAATAAAACAAGCAGTCCAATTCCAGTTTAGCTTGTGCGGTGTATCATCGAGCGGATGTAATTGCTGCTGCAAGTACGAAAGTAAAGCAACAACTATCAAGTACACCAACATGCCATTGGCTGCGTGCAGTAGTAAATTAAACCAAAAGAAATGACTGCTATGGTCAGGCCAGGCTTGATGCTGCAACGCAAAGGTCAGCATGCTTAAGGGCCGTCCTAACGGACCCGACGTCTCGGATGTAATATAAGCGGCGGCACTTAACCAATCAGTGATGTCTTGTAGCTGAGACAAAGGACGAAAATCGTCATAGTAGAATGCACCAGATGTACCACCAGCATAAATGATCACCGTAATACAGAGAACTACAAGTATTAACATCCATTGCTTTAGTAATTGTATCAAAGGAACGACCAGTAAAATGTTATGTTTGAATAAATCAATTGGACTGACAAAGAGGTAATAAAAAAGGCTGCATAGCAGCCTTTTTTTAGCTAAGGAGTATTAAACGCCTGGGCAAGTTTTTGGAGCGTATTTGTTTTCGACAGTTGAGGCACAAGTCCACACGCCAGAAGTAGGGTTTCTGGTCCAAGTGATGGTTTTTGTATTCACTTGAGTTGGCGCATTTTTCAAAGTACAGACGATTGAACTTGCAGTTGTAGTGATATCGCAGTTACCTGTAGCAGCAGTTAAGCCAATATCAGCCGGTCCTGAAACAGTGCCACCACTGTTTAACAAAGTTTCAAAGCCGGTCTTACCAGCTGAAACTTCAGATAAACCAGCTGTGACTTTCGAGCTTGCTTGGTAGCTAGAGTAAGCTGGCAGTGCCACTGCAGCGAGAA
>JAHJNE010000351.1 GCA_018820995.1 Gammaproteobacteria bacterium
CTGGGAAGTTGTAGTTTGGGTTGGGATACCGGGAAGTAATGCTTTAGTTTACGGCGGCCGGGAAATTTCATGCTGGATTCTCAGAAAAGGTCAGGCCAGTATTTTAGCAAAACTAGCCGTAAAAGCGCAGCCGCAATTTTGTGGCTGCTACATCTCTATGTTCATCGGAACTGTGAGGGATTATTGATCGGCCGGACGACGTAAAAACACCAATTCACTGTTTGAAGATGATTCAGCATTAAATTGATAACCGCCGAGATTAAAATCTTTCAGACCGGACAGTTGATCAACTTGTTCGGTGATGACATATCGCGCCATCAAGCCACGGGCTTTTTTAGCAAAAAAACTGATAATTTTGTAATCGCCGTTTTTGAAGTCTCGGAACTGCAATTTTAACACCGGTCGCGCCAATCGTTTTGGCCGGACGACTTTAAAATACTCTTGCGAAGCTAAATCCAATAACAAGGGGGCATTCAGTTGCTCCAGCTGCTGATTTAACTGCTCTGTGACGATGTCACCCCAAAATTGATAAAGATTCTGACCACGCTTATTCGCCAGAGACGTGCCCATTTCTAAACGGTAAGGTTGCATCAAATCCAGTGGTTTCAGCACACCATAAAGACCACTTAAAATACGCAACCGCTGCTGGGCATATAACACCTGATCTTTGGTTAAACTGGCTGCATCCAGTCCTTGATAGACATCACCGTTAAAAGCAAACAGAGCAGCTTTGGCATTCTCGGGGGTAAATGGCAATTGCCACTCAGCAAATCGCGCGGCGTTTAGGCCAGCCAATTTGTCACTAATATGCATCAGTTCAGATAACTGCAACGGTTTAAGTTTGCGGCATATTTTGATCAGTTCACTACTGTGCGCCAATAATGTGGGTTGGCTGGTGTCAAAGTCAGGGGCTTTGGTTTGGTAGTCTAAATCTTTTGCCGGAGAAACAACCATTAACATTGAAGCTATACCTATACCGCTAAAAACCGGCACTATAACAAAGCGACAGCTTGTCGAACAGCGATTGCCGCCGATAGCAAGCTAACTGTGCTGCTGGTTGTGCACAAAAATCTTCACCTGAATGAAGCAATAAATGACATAAATTATTTTGCTTAAGATGATGAAAAAACAGGTTTAAATTGGTGTTGCAATACCATCGTTTGAAGTACTATCTAAGTTCGATTGCGTGAGCTTAGGCGAGCTGTAATAACGCGTTTAACTCTTTCATCACTGCTTGAAAACGCCGCTGATTGGCATCAGAAAGTTCGCTTTGTTCAAGGATCACCACACAACGTCTGGCCAATCGGGCGCTGTCTTTATTGACGCCGCCTATTTTGGAGATGGTTTGCAATAAATTGAGGGCTAAGCTCGGGTTATAAGGCATGTAATCAAAGGCTTTATTAAAAAACTCCAGAGCACGGCCAAAATAGCCATTCTGATAGGCATCTAAACCGTCGTTATTCAGTGTTTTAATTTCTTCGCGCAAATTGTCATGCTGTTTATGTTCTTGTTGGATCAGCACCGTCAGTGTATTGGCCAGCAAATCTTCGTGATTCACTACTTCACTCAACTTTTCCATGTATTCATCGGAGCGCGATAAATTTCCGGCTTCAAAATAGGCCTTGGCTTTATCCAAACAAGCTTCAACTGACAAAGTTCGGCTCCCTTCCGCGGCGTCACTTTTAATCAACAATTCACGCGCTTCATCAATATTCCCTTTGAGGATATTAATACGTGCCCGCACCGCCAATTCTTCATGGATATAAGTGTCCAGAGAAAATCTTTTCCCAATATTACCGAGGATTTCATCGGCTTTTTTCAGCAACCTGGCTTGCTCAAGTTTGTTGACGTCTTTGGCTTGTTCGATGATCGCACGCACATAGTTGAGGAAATTGTCAGGGGTATCATAAATGGAATATCGAGCCGCATTGAGCAAGCGCGAATACACTTTGACTGTGTCTTCCTTCAAGCCGTTAATTTCTGCCAGATTGGCCAACGCTTTTTGCCGCTGGTAGTTTTTTGGCGATAACTTGGCAACTTCAGACAAAGTCTCATAAGCATCTTTTAATAACTGTCGCTTAATAAACAGTCGCGCTAACCAGTCCAACGCTTCCACTTTTGTCTCGTCCATCTTCGACAATTCTCTTAGCTCAAACTCAGCTTCGAGCCAGCGTTGCTGACAAAAGCGCGAAATCGCCTGGCCTAATCTTGCCCAGGCATATTCGCGTCGGGTCAGAATATGGCCATAAAGTTGTTCTGCTGCCTGAAAATGTTCCAGCTGCAGCAATAATTCTCCTTTGAGCCGGACGGCAAAAATGGCAAAATCAGGATCAGATTTAAGGACGACTTCACAAGAATTTGCGGCTTCGACAAATAAGCCTTGATGGATTTCGTCATATGCTTTGGCCAATGCAGTTTTAATTTGCAATGCACGCAGCAGACGTTTTTCCAGTTGAATAAAAGTAAAAGGTTTTAGCAGATAGCTATCAGGTTGCAGCTCAACAACACCATGAACAATCTGACGCTGACTTTCTGCGCTGATGATAATGTAACAACAGGCACTTTTTAACAAACTAAGATGACGGAGCGCTTCAAACAGTTGATAACCGTCTTTACCCTCGCCCAGACTAAAATCGGACAGAATAAAATCATATTCAACTTCGGTACAATTGGCGATAGCTGCGTTAGCATCAGAGACTGTTGCAATATGATCGAAACCTATTTTTTGTAGCATGCTTTTGATAGACGCGCGCACAGGATCACAATCATCAACAACTAAGACTTTTTTATGTTTGTAAAATTTAGGCGTCAACGTCATTACTGCCTTAAATAAGTCTGAATCAGAATTCGGCGGCTTCAATGAGACAACACGTGAAACGTGTTAAAACTACTATAGTAACACGATAAAAATTGAGCAACTGTTTGGTAGGAAATCAACATCTATACGCATTATCTGTTGTAATATTCCTACAAATAAATAGAATCGAAGGCAATTTCAGCATATAGCTGACAAATAAATGGTAATAAAACAATATGAGCACATTATTAGCCCAACTGAAAGCTGTGACCACTGTTGTGGTCGACAGCGGTGATTTAAACGCCATCGAACAATTCCGTCCGGTCGACGCGACGACCAACCCATCATTATTGCTTAACGCCAGCCAGCTGGAATTTGCCAAGCCTTTGTTGGCGCAGGCTGCAGCTTATGCGAAAGCAAAAACTGATGACCAAACGGCGCAATTAAGCCTGGCTTCTGACAAATTTGCCGTTGATGTCGGCACTGCAATCAGCAAACTAGTGCCTGGCCGTGTGTCGACTGAAGTTGATGCCCGTTTAAGTTTCGACACCCAGGCAACGATCAATAAAGCATTGCAGCTGGTAGAACTCTACCAAGAGAATGGTATTGGCAAAGACAAAATCCTGATTAAAATTGCTTCCACCTGGGAAGGTATTCAAGCCGCCAAAGTATTGGAACAACAAGGTATCCAATGCAATCTAACGCTGCTGTTTCATATGTGCCAGGCGCGTGCCTGCGCTGAAGCCGGTGTATTTCTGATTTCTCCTTTTGTCGGTCGTATTTTGGACTGGTACAAAGCTTCGACTGGCCAAAGTTACGATGCAGAATCTGATCCTGGTGTTATTTCGGTCCGGGAAATTTACCGCTATTTCAAACAACATGGCCACAGCACCATCGTGATGGGCGCAAGCTTTCGCAATATCGGCGAAGTATTGGCCCTGGCCGGTTGTGACCGTTTAACGATTGCTCCTGCATTGCTGGATGAGTTGGACAAACAAAGTGGCGAATTAAAAGTGCATTTAACCGACACTGGCGCGACGGACGCGAAACCTGCAAGCTTAAACGAAACTGAATTCCGCTGGGCTCTGAATGAAGATGCCATGGCCACTGAAAAACTGGCTGAAGGCATTCGTAAATTCGCGATTGACCAACGTAAACTGGAACAAGTGATCAGTCTGGCGCTGCAATAAGCCGCTCGCCTCACACACCTGATTACACAAGGAGTTTGATATGTCGTCTGCTGTATGGCGTGAACTGGCGCAACTGGCACAACAACCGTTAAATCTGCGGCAGGAGTTTGCTGCAGATCCACATCGTGCACAGCGTTACGCACTGAATGCTTGTGGTATTGAGCTGGACTATTCGAAAAATCTGATTAATGACGGCATTTGGCAACACCTAATGCAAATGGCTGCATCAAGTGAGTTAGTGAGCAAACGGGAGCAGATGTTTGCTGGCGTCAAAATCAACAATACCGAACATCGGAGTGTCTGGCATACCGCACTTCGCGCACCGCTCTCTGCAAATCTGATGCTGGATGGCGTTGATGTCAGTGCTGAAATCAGTGCTTGTCATGCCCAAATGTTTGCATTGGTCGAGCAACTGAACAGTTTGCAATATTCCGGCTATACCGGTGAGCCGATTACGGATTTGATTTGGATTGGCATCGGCGGCTCATTGTTGGGGCCACAAATGGCCGTTGAAGCGCTCACACCTTACAACATTAGCCCGCTGCAAATTCATTTCGCCGGCAATATTGATGGCTCTGTGGTGAGCGACGTGGTGAAAGGTCTGGATCCAGCGACAACCCTCGTCTTTGTTGCTTCTAAATCTTTTGGCACCGAAGAAACCAAACAAAACGCTCTGGCTATCCGGCAATGGTTTGAAGACAACGGCGCAGACAAAGCCGCCATTGCCCGCCATTTTTGGGCGACATCTTCCAATATCCAGGCCGCAGCAGAATTTGGCATCGAAAGTGACCATATTCTGCCAATGTGGGATTGGGTTGGTGGCCGTTATTCGTTATGGTCAGCGATTGGCTTTCCACTGTGTTTAATGCTGGGGACTGTGCAATTTAACCAAATGTTGGCTGGTGCCCACGCCATGGATCAGCATTTTGTCCAAGCGCCACTGGCTGAAAACATGCCGGTGATTCTGGCGTTATTAGGCGTTTGGTATATCAACGGTTTAGGTTGTCAGGCGCAAGCTTTGTTGCCATATAGCCATTATTTACGGTTGTTGCCATCGTATGTACA
>JAHJNE010000352.1 GCA_018820995.1 Gammaproteobacteria bacterium
ATGACTGACGCGCAAATCCTTCACCCGACCGTTGCGTAAACTGTACACCCAGCCGTGCACTGTGAGTGCTTGCTCGCGCTCCCAAGCTTCTTGCACAAATGTGGTGTGACAGACATTACGCACCTGCTCAATCACGTTTAACTCACACAAACGGTTTAAGCGGTCGTCTTCTTGCTGAATTGATTCGATCTCGTCGCGGTGCATGGCGTAGACGTCTTTGATATTCCGCAGCCAGTTGTCGACAAATCCAACCCGTTGCTTGTTCATTGCGGCGTTAATACCGCCACAACCATAATGCCCACAGACAATAATATGCTTCACTTTAAGCACATCGATTGCGTATTGCAGTACTGACAGGCAGTTGATATCGGAATGCAATACTAGGTTGGCAACGTTTCGATGTACAAAAAGCTCGCCGGGCAACAGGCCCACGATGTCATTGGCAGGAACTCTACTGTCTGAACAACCAATCCAAAGATACTCAGGGGCTTGTTGTTCTGACAGTTTTTTGAAAAATCCAGGCGCTTCCAGTTCGATACGGTCGGCCCAGGCTTTATTGTTTTCGAATAGATGTTTTAATGAACGCATATGGGCTCCACGGTTTTAGTCTGCGCTACGATACCTCAAATTGACCGCAAACTCAGCACCGACCAGCTAATTCGGCAAAAAGGAACAAGATAGCAACAGTAATCGCCATACATTTCAATTTGACATCATTTAATATAGAAATGGTTAGTTTATTTCAAATTGTTTTAGAGTTATGATATGAATATTGTAAGAGGAATACTAACTGGGAGTGTGCAATGTCTTTATTACTTGATAAACGTGAATTGAAAAAAGCAGCAAAGGAATTGACTGTTTTAAAATTACAGGAAGTAATGGATGTACTGACTTCAGTGATGGAAGAACGAGAGAATGAATCAATCGCTTTAGAAAAGGTTCGTGAATTCGCTAAAGCGCAAGGTTTTACTCTTGAACAGTTAGGTTACAAATTAAATTCTGATGGTGTTGCTATCGTTTTAAGTTCTGATGAAACTGAATCTCAAGATTCAAAACGTCCGGTTAAACCAAAATTTAAGACGATCAATAAAGAAAGCCAGTTCTTTTATGTTGAAGGTGGCAGTTTACAGTTATTAAAAACACATACGATGAAAAAAGGCCTGACTTCACGCGGTATTGATGTCGTGCCTTTTTCAAAAGTTGAGAAAAAATATCTGAAACAAGTTGATGCATTGTTAGAAGATGCAGGAAAGCAGGCGCTGGTCAACTTCAACCAAAAAGTTGATGTTTGGAATGACTGGGCGCAGCAGCATGGCGAAGAGATTCTGGTAAAGCGTTAATTTAAAATTAATCTGCGTTCACCAATAAAAAAACCGGCTTTAGCCGGTTTTTTTATTGGATAAATATTTAATATGTTTGTTCAACTCAATTTGTCAGCGAAACATCGGATTCACAGACGAACATACTGATTTATTTGGGTTGCGCGTCCATTGACTGACCATTGACACCAATACTCGCATCAGCCATCAGGTATAAATAAAGAGGCATTAAATCGGCAGGTGTTTTTAAATTCAACTGATTCTCACCAGGATAAGCCGCGTTTCGCATTTTCGTTCTGGTCGCGCCAGGGTTAATACAATTTGTTCTGATAGTGCTGTTGTCATATTCATCAGCAATTAGTTGCATCATCCCTTCTGTGCCAAACTTGGATACTGAATAAGGTCCCCAATAAGCTCGTCCACGACGGCCAACCCCTGACGATGTAAAAACCAGAGATGCATGAGGTGCCAATGCCATCACTGGCAACAGCGCTTGCGTCATCAGCATTGCCGAGGTCAGATTGACCTGCAGAATTTTTTGCCAGGTTTCCAAATCGATATGCTCAAAAGGTGTTAGCACACCCAACATTCCAGCATTGTGCAGCAAACCATCTAATTTGCCGAATTCTGCTTTAATTGTACTCGCCATATCCTGATAATGCTTTTTAGTCGCACCATGTAAATCAAGCGGCACTATCGCGGGTTCCGGACCGCCATTGAGCATAATGGCATCATAAACTGCCTCCAGCTTCGCGGTTGTTTTACCTAGTAAAATGACCGTCGCACCATACCGGGCGTAAGTCAGCGCAGCTTCTTTTCCAATACCGTCGCCAGCACCGGTCACCAGTATTGTTTTATTGGCCAGAACCTGTGCATCGGGCTGAAAATCTTGCATATAAATCAACCTTTAACCTGCAAAAAACCGGCGCAGCATACTCGTTTCATCATCACATTGCACCTTTCTTAAGAGATATTTAGTTTAGACCTAGCGAATTTTTTCTGATTGGGTTAACTTTAACTGGTCGTAGCTGTTGCAAGTATACGAAACAGGAATTCAAAAACTAAAGCTCAGTGAGAGCTTTAGCAAAATAATAAAAATTCAGGACACGGGGAGAAGATATGAATAAGTTATTAGTTAGCCTGGCCGTCGCGAGCGCGCTGGGACTGGCGGGTTGTGGCGACTCGTTAAACGATTTAAAAAATGATGCTGTCAGCAACGACACCGTTTTAGTGCCGATGAGTCGGGTGGTGTTCGACCCGACCGCAGGTATAGTGTCAGTGCCGAACGATTTATTGTTTCAAGGTACGACTGATGGCACCTTGGTGTTGCCAGGTGAGGCTGCAGCAGTCCCGAATTATGCCGATCCGCAAACCGCCCTTGGTGCGTTGGATGGATGGTCAACCCAAAACCCATTTGCAATTGAATTGGCTTTCGCTGGCGGCGTAAGTCTTGATGCAGCGAGTGCTTCAAGACCAGATTCTGTTCGAATTGTGGAAGTTTTAATGGGTGATCCATCATCACCTGATGCCGCTTGTAAAGCAGTGCCGAGAGGTGTTGCATGTAAAGCTGTTGGACAACTGACTTTTGGTCAGGATTTCGTCACAAAAGCTTCTGGCAACAGTGTCGCTGTGATTCCATTAAAACCTTTAAAAGCAGCAACTACTTATATCGTAGTTTTAACAAACAATTTAAAAGATTCTGAAGGTCGTTCAATTGCACCTTCCACGACTTACGAACTAGTCAAACAGGATTTAGCGACGTTACCATTAGGTAGCGACGCTCAGCGTGCACTGCAAGGTGTCATCAATAGTTTTGAAAATGCGGTTTCGACCCAAAGTATTGCCAAAGATACTATTATCTATACCGCAGCAGTGACGACACAATCGACAACAAATGTCCTGTCGACAGTCAAACAACTGATGCTGCCAAGCGCTCTGAATAACAATACACCACCAAGCATTGCAGTCAGCGACAGTGGGTTA
>JAHJNE010000353.1 GCA_018820995.1 Gammaproteobacteria bacterium
ATCTGATGTTTAATCAGCTCCGGCGTGACATTTTGTCCTGCCACCATCCCGCCGACACTATAAATATCGCCGTCGATGCTAACCAGGCTGCGTAAATCCATCACTGCTGTTGTTGGTTGCGCTTTAAGCCATTTTTTTTGCTTGAGCGCAAACACATAAACCGCGGCACTTGGCTCGGATGGCTCGCCGTTATAGCCAAAGCCATTAAAGTTATATGGATTTTCACTACCACCAATGAAGGCGACCATTGGTTCATCATTCAGAGTGATTGCAACAGCAGCCTGGCGATAGCGAGCTGGCTGACCATGATGGGCAATCGGCTGCCAATTTATTTTCAGCGCAGATTTGCTATCGATGGTGCCAAGGTAACAGCTGTTTTCCATCGCATAACTACGTTTTTCGGTGGTATAGGCTAACTTAACGCCATCGCAGACCAACAACTGATTGCCAATCGCAGCTCCGGCAAGTCCAAATACCGGTGTGCCCGGGAACGGTGTTGCTTGGGACCATTTTTGGGAAAAATTATCAAACACCTGCACCAAGTTGATGTTGCCATCATTGTGCCAGCCGCTGACGAGATAAATGTATCTGTTTTGATAGCTAAGAGCCAAACTATCATCTGCCGGCACCGGCATATCAGGTAATTTAGTGTAGTTTTGGGTGACAGGGCTAAACCGATAGCTATCGGTCAAGGTAGTTTCACTCCCATCAGTATCTACACTGTAACCACTGAAAATAAAGAAATTATTCGACATGACCAGGCCGGTTGCCGCCAAGCGCCCGGTTTTTCGAGCTTGATTTGGCACGGCAGGCACCGGTTGCCACATGGCGTTCCCGGTCGTGAATTGCCAAGCTTTGTTATGGCTAGCGGATGCCGTTTTGTCAGCACCCAGGCCGGCAAAACTCACCAGATAACCTTTACCGCGGATTGTCGATTGCAGCACCAGTTGATTACTCACAGGCTCTGGTAATGACGGCAACGTCGCAGCGACTGTTGATGCAGAAAAAATGGCAGTGAGTAAAACCGGCGTTAGCTTTTTCATAAAGTTACAAGCCGGCAGGCTCAGTTGAAGCTGCTGCGTCGCCCTGTTGCGTCCGAATTTCTGTAACATGATTATGTTCCCCATCCACTGTCCATTTAATATTAAAGTTATACAAATTCATGCCATAACTTTGCGTGTCTTGACGCTGCTTTTTATAAGGTGGTCGTGGATCTTGTTTTAGTACTTTTTCGATAAAAATCTGCAGATCAGGCAAAGCACGTTGCTCGCGGCAAAATGCAACAGCCTGCTCACTCATGCTGACGGTCATATCGGTGTGCGGCGCTGCATCGGCAAAACCGCTGGCTGCTTGTGGTAGCGCATCAGCATAGGGCAAATAGGGTTTGATATCGAGTATGGGCGTGCCGTCGAGTAAATCGATGCCACTAAGTTTTAATACCAGTTGTTCGCCACGGCGAACCACGCCATCCAGTTTAACCACAGATAAGCCAATGGGGTTAGGGCGGAAAGTTGCGCGGGTGGCAAATACCCCTTTTTTCTCGTTGCCGCCGAGCCTTGGCGGGCGCACTAATGGCGACCAACCTTTGTCAGCTGTTTCGTGAAATACAAAAACCAGCCATAAATGGCTGAAACTTTCGATACCCCGCACTATGGCGTCATCGGCAAAAGGTGGACTGAGCACCAGTTGGCCACGCGCTTCGGCGATAAGTCCTGGCTGACGAGGGATGGCAAATTTTTGTTTATAGGGCGATTCAATCACACCAACGGCGGTAAATTCGAACTGATTCATCCGGTACTCAAAGTTTGGAGCGGCTAATATTGTTAAAACTGCTGAGTCTGCATTATGGCGGTGCATCCGGCAAACAACAAGCTTTAGCCGCTCTTGCTATCAGATGGATGGCCGTCTACAGTGGTGCCTGGTTTGTACACATTTATTATCAGGCTATGGCTCAGGTTTATTATGGAACAAAAAACTTTATTAATTGAATGCCCGGATTCAAAGGGCTTAATCGCGCAAATTACCAATATTTGTTACAAGCATCAGCTGAATATTATTCGCAATACAGAATATGTTGACCCGGTAACAGACCAATTTTATATGCGGACACAGCTACAGGGTATTTTTAATGATCATACTCTATTACTGGATTTAGACCGGGCGTTACCGGCTGGGAGTGTGCGGCAACTCGTCGACAACGCCAATAAAAAAGTAGTGATTCTGGTCACCAAAGAAGCACACTGTTTAGGCGATATACTGATTAAAGTTTATGACGGTTCACTCAAACTTGATATTGCGGCGATCATCGGTAACCACCCGGATTTAGGCGCTTTGGCGGAAAAGTTTGGGATCCCATTTCATTATGTCAGTCATCAGGATTTAAACCGGCAGCAGCACGAAGCATTGTTGAGTGAAACGATTGCGCCGTACCAACCGGATTATCTGGTATTAGCGAAATTTATGCGGATTTTGACACCGGCGTTTGTCGCCAAATATCCGAGTAAAATCATCAATATTCACCACAGTTTTTTACCGGCGTTTATTGGCGCTAATCCTTATCATCAAGCATTTAAGCGCGGTGTGAAAATAATTGGTGCCACCGCTCATTTTGTCACTGATGATTTGGATGAAGGACCTATTATTAAGCAAATGGTTACGAATGTGGATCACAATTACAGTGCTGATGATATGGCTAAATCTGGACGGGATGTTGAAAAAAACGTGCTAAGCAAAGCGTTAGAATTGGTGACGCAAAATCGGGTCTTTGTCCATGGCAATAAAACCGTTATTTTGTAGTCGTTAATAAATAATAATCTATCTGCGACAAAAATTGAGATTCAACGGCAATTCATCAATTAAAGAGGTGTGGATGTTACATAAAAGAGCGGTTGAATTTCGATTTTTGGCGGAGCCTACTCATGTCAACTTTGGCGGTAAAGTTCATGGCGGCATGGTGATGAAATGGATAGACCAGGCCGC
>JAHJNE010000354.1 GCA_018820995.1 Gammaproteobacteria bacterium
AAACCGGTGGTTTCTTTAATGATCAGGGTGATCGGGTCGCCAGCGGCGGTTTTTACAGTATGACCACCAACAGCGATAACAGCGTCAATGTGCAGGGCATCAATACTTTTGCCGATTCGGTGGTGACGTTTTTGCGTACTTACGGCTTTGATGGCGCCGATATCGATTACGAATATCCGGCCAGTATGAAGGACTCCGGTAATCCGGATGATTTTGCTATTTCCAACCCACGTCGCGCCGGATTAATGGCATCGTATCAGGTGCTGATGAAAACGCTGCGCGAAAAACTCGATGCCGCTGCGGTCGCCGATGGCAAACATTATCTACTGACCATCGCCTCACCATCGTCAGGCTACCTACTGCGTGGTATGGAAGCCTTTCAGGTGACCCAGTATCTGGACTACGTCAACATTATGAGTTACGACCTGCACGGCGCCTGGAACGACCACGTCGGTCCGAATGCCGCATTATTTGACGACGGCCAGGACAGCGAACTCATCGCCTGGAACTACTACAACAGCAGCCAATATCAACGGATTGGTTACCTGAACACAGACTGGGCCTTCCACTATTTCCGCGGCGCGATGCAAGCGGGCCGCATTAATATTGGCGTGCCTTATTACAGTCGTGGCTGGCGCAATGTGGTCGGTGGCAATGCCGGTTTGTGGGGGAAAGCCGCACAAGCCGATCAAAACACTTGCCCGCCGGGAACAGGCGGCTCGACACAAAACCGCTGTGGCGCAGGTGCCGTTGGCATCGACAACCTATGGCATGATTTAGGTAAAAATGGCGCCGAAGTTCCGGCCGGTTCTAACCCACTGTGGCATACCAAAAACCTGCAAAACGGCAAGCTGGGTAGTTATTTGCAAGCTTATGGCCTCGACCCGGTAAACGACCCACTGGATCAACTGACCGGCATCTATCAACACCAGTACAACAGCACCTTGGTCGCGCCATGGCTGTGGAATAGCAGCAAAAAAGTGTTCCTGTCGATTGAAGATGAAGAAAGCATCCGCCAAAAAGCCAACTATATCGCCAGTCGCCAAATTGGTGGGGTGATGTTCTGGGAATTGGCCGGTGACTACAGCTATGACAGCAGCAAAGGTGAGTTTTTCATGGGGGATGACTTAACCAGCATCTTTTACAACACGCTCAAATCTGCAGCGCCTTATGGCAATCTACGCGACCCCAAAACCTTGCCAGCCAGCAGTCTCGAGCTTCAGGTCAAGATTGATGGTTTTAAGCTGGGTGATGCCAACTATCCGATTAATCCAAAACTCACCTTGACCAATAAGTCCGGTCAGACGATCCCGGGAGGCGCCAAAATCAGCTTTGATGTCCCCACTGCCACCGGAGATAACTTCAGCGATCAAAGTGGTTATGGCACCAAGGTGGTCCAAAGCGGTAGCAATACGGCCGGCAACAATATCGGCGGTTTGCAAAATGACTTCCATCGGGTAGAACTGACCATTCCAGCACATAGTCCGCTGGCGAATAACGCTGCGACCGTGTTGACGCTGAATTACTACTTGCCGATCCCAATGCCCTCCAACTGGCGGGTGACCGTTGGCACGCAGAGTTTTGCGCTGAAACAGGAATATCCGCAGTTACCCGCAGGCACCATCACTGGCGGTGATGACGGCAATAACGGTGGCACTTGCGCCGGTGTCCCAGCCAATGTGCCGGCCTATCCAAACTGGCCACGCGGCACACACGCATCAGGCGGTGATCACCTCAGTTATCAAGGCAAAATCTATAAAGCCAAATGGTGGACGACGTCTATTCCTGGTTCTGACAGCAGCTGGCAGTTTGTCTGCGATATCAGTCAGCCCTAGTCTGATATTTCACATGCAGCCAAGTGTTTGGTGGTTTAAACCCTTGGCTGTAGTGGCTTTTCGCCGGTGCGCAGAGCCAAAATTTAAGGAGAATTTTGATGAAACTCATTTCCCTGCTCACAATGTCGATTGGCGTCAGCAGCTTATTACTCAGTCATCTTAGCTGGGGTCACGGTTATGTCGCCTACCCCAAGGCACGGCAACAAATTTGTAAAGACGACGGCGGTTATTGGTGGCCAGCCGACGGCTCTGGTATTGCCAATCTGGCTTGCCGCGCTGCTTATCAACAATCTGGCGGTTATGCCTTAACGCAACACCATGAATATTCGACCAATGTGACTGATTACTTCAATATGACGGCAGTCAAAGCCGGAGTGAAAGATGGCCTACTTTGCGCCGGCGGCGACTCACGCAAAGCCGGTATGGATATCCCATCGCCTCACTGGCAAAGTACCATTGTCGACCTTCAAACCACGCCGACGCTCAAAGTCCGTTTTCGCGCCACCACGCCCCACAATCCAAGTTTCTGGCAGTTTTATCTGTCAACCAGCGACTATGATCCAGCAAATGCAGCGCTCAGCTGGGATAAATTAACGCTCATCCATCAACAAAACGATGTCCCGGCAGAAAGTGGATTTTATGAAATCGACGTGCCACTGCCGAAAAGTCGCAGCGGCAAGGCTGTGCTTTACACACGCTGGCAACGGCAAGATGTAGTGGGCGAAGGTTTTTACAACTGCTCAGACTTACAACTGGTGAACGGTGATAGTGAACCGACGCAGTGGTATGACAAAGGTGCCTATGTCAGCTCGGCACAGCTTGGCAAAGTCGGTGAAAAGGCGCTGTTGCGGGTGTTTGATGCCCAGGGGCAAGAACAAATTCAACACAGTATTGATATCGATGCCAGCAATGTCGGCAATCAGGCTTGGGCGCTGGAACTCGCAAATCAGATCAATACCTTGCATGATCTGACGATACAGATTGGCGTTCTGCAAAATGGCAAAATCCAACTGCAAAACACGGTAGCAGCAAACCGGATTTACTTAAGTCAAAGCAGCGCCTTCGTCAATCTGGATTTAAAAGCGGCCAACAATGGCCAGACTTGTGGTGGGCTGGATCCGACGAAAATTTTCGCTTATCCGAACTGGCCAAGAAAAGATCACGCGGGCAATCCGAGTTACGCCGACAAAGGTGACTTGATGTCGGATAGCAATCAGGTATATCGGGCAGCATGGTGGACACAGGCAAAACCAGGCAGTGACAATAGCTGGAATTTTGTTTGCCCGTTAACACCGTAAATCCATCAGACTGAAACGCTGATGTGCGCCGGTATGCCCATGCAAGTAGCAATGGCTCTAAAGACACGACCACATCAGCGAAATCAAATTACTAAATTTTCAGCCTGCTCTTGTGCGGCAATTAAGGTTTGCGACCACCAAACAGCAGCAATAAACCACCAATGGCCACTGCACCAACACCGGCCCACATCGGCACATTGATGGTTTCTTTTTCTTCAACTGATAACTCTATACTGCCAAGCTTTACGGCGGTGGTGTCTTTGGTGTAGCTAAAACCACCATAAGCCAACGCAATGGTGCCGCCAACCAGTAATACAATGGCGATTAATTTTAGAGAATTCATAGTAATCCCTTATTTTAGATGTACATCCTCTATGCATGCGTCGGCGACGCCAAATAGGGTGAACAGCATGAGTAGAACACAGTCCGACAAACTAACCAACAGCGCCCGTCATCATCCACATTCAAAATCTAAAACAGACCAGCGAAAAAAGAATATTAATTCACAAATAAAGGATAACAAACCAGATACCACAGGCAATTTTGAACGTAGAAATCTCACTAA
Organism: Gammaproteobacteria bacterium; assembly: GCA_018820995.1. GTDB lineage: Bacteria > Pseudomonadota > Gammaproteobacteria > Enterobacterales > Alteromonadaceae > Pararheinheimera. The sequence continues at coordinate 3,699 of JAHJNE010000354.1, forward strand.
TGCAGCGCAAATTGCTATAAATAGCGAATCAGTGACAACTTATTGTTGGATATTTATCCACTTTTATTATAAAGTGCCCGTACTAACCTGTCCTGTCACAGATTCTGTTTTCTGACCATTCTGTCAGCACTGTCGCAGCGATTTTCCACTACACTATGTTCATTGTTATGTCATACAAAAGCCTTATGACTTGAACAACTTATCCAGAAGGAACCAAACAGAGCGTGCGTACTACTGAAATAGTTGATGGATTTCGCCAGTCGGCCCCTTATGTCAATGCACACCGTGGCAAAACTTTTGTGGTGATGCTCGGTGGTGAAGCGATGACCCAACCCGGTTTTCGCAGCATTATTAATGACATTGCTCTGCTAAATAGTCTGGGTATAAAAATTGTGTTGGTGTACGGCGCTCGTCCGCAAATTAATCAGGCATTAGAGCAAAATGGTCTGGCCGCGCAATACCACAACCGTATTCGCGTCACCGATGATGATTCTTTCCGTATTATCAAACAAGTGGCAGGCGCACTGCAGCTCGACATTACTGCCCGTTTATCGATGAGCTTGTCAAATACCCCAATGCATAACGCGCAAATTAACGTCGTCAGCGGTAATTTTGTCATTGCACAGCCTCTGGGCGTAGACGAAGGCATCGACTACCACCACAGTGGCCGCGTTCGCCGTATCGACGTTGCCGGTATCCGCCGCCAGCTCGACCAAAACTGTATTGTCTTGATGGGCCCGGTGGCCGCTTCTGTCACCGGCGAAAGCTTTAATCTGACCGCTGAAGAAATTGCCACCCAGGTTGCGACCAAACTTCGCGCCGATAAAATGATTGGTTTTACCGACATTGGCGGCATTGTTGACGATATTGGCGACATTATTGCCGAATTGATGCCCAATGATGCCGAAAAAATCATGCTGGAGCTGGAGCAACAGCCAGGCGCTTGTACTGCCACTCTGGCCTTTTTGCATGCCGCCATCAGCGCTAGTCGTGCCGGGATCCCGCGCTGTCATTTGGTTAGCAACAGTATTAATGGTGCTTTGCTGCAGGAACTATTCTCTCGCGATGGTATTGGTACGCAGATTGTGACGGAAGCGGCTGAACGGCTGCGTCTGGCGACCATCAATGACATCGGTGGTATTCTCGATTTGATCCGGCCACTAGAGCAACAAGGTTTACTGGTGCGCCGCTCTCGTGAACAGCTGGAAATGGAAATTGATCAGTTTGTGCTGATCGAACGTGACGGCCTGGTGATTGGCTGCGCTGCGCTTTATCCGTTTCCGGAAGAGAATGTCGGCGAATTCGCCTGTCTGGCAGTTCATCCGAATTACCGTGATGCCGACCGCGGCACTTTGTTGCTGAAAAATGTCATTCAACTGGCGCGGCAACGCAAATACAGTACGTTATTTGCGTTAACCACCCGCAGTATTCACTGGTTCCTTGAGCATGGTTTCGAGCTGAAAAACGTCGAAGATTTACCAGAGAAAAAACAGCAGCTTTATAACTACCAGCGCCGTTCAAAAATTCTGGCGCTTGATTTAACTTAGAATGTAAAATCCGGTGCGATTGCGAAGCCATCATCTTGAAAGCGGTAACATGACCTATTTTGAAAGATGATGGCCCTTATCAACAATCACTACACGTATCGATAGTGTTCTGCAGTATGTGATCATATTGTTAGTAAAAACCTTCACCGCAATAACAGCCGTTAGCTATGCAAACTTTCGACGCCCGCAAACCACACCTGAGAACAGATCTGCGGCATGGAGACGATAGACCTTATTTGCAATAACTGAAGAAAAATGACGCTAACTCGACTGTGCCACCTGCGCGACCACATGTTTCGCCAAGGCGCGGGCGGTAGTCCATTTGCCGCCGGTGACCGTTAGCAACTGTTGCTGCCAGTGCATGCTGTATTCACGACTGGCTGTGGTCGCTTGGTCACTGCCACCCAGCAATGGCCGTACACCGGCGAACTCGCGCACAATATCGTCAGGGCTGCAGGGCTTTCGGAAATAATGGTTGTAGAGATTTAACAGATAACGACGCTCGGCATCGCTACAAACGATTGGCTCAGCTAAGGTTTGCCGGACTTCGGTCGTTCCGAGCAGCGTCAACCCCTGATACGGCAGCACAAAAACAATGCGACTTTCGCCCGGGACTTCTAACATATGGCCATAACGGCCAATCGGCGGCAGTAATAAATGGCTGCCCCGGACTAAGTCAAGACTTTGCGGCACCGGCAATGCTGATTGTTCAAGCAACTGATTGCTCCAGGGGCCTGCGACA
>JAHJNE010000355.1 GCA_018820995.1 Gammaproteobacteria bacterium
AAAGTCGCAATAATATTCAACGGTTGTAAGCCAGGATTGCGTAACCAATTAGCCTGGTTTTCCAACACATAGCGTGCAACTAGATCACCGGTAGAATGTGTCACGAACACACAACCGCTGGCGCAGAGATTGTCACGCGACATCTGTTGCAATTTAGGCCACAGATAATCCGTCGCAATTTTCCCTTCAATCCGCTCATGGGATGGCCAGTCAATACGCGCACTGGCATGTTGCAACCAAAAATCCTGCCAGTATGCTTCACCATTAGCGGTCACTGTCGCGGCATCAGGTCGGTTTTGCAACTGAGATGGCTGGAATCCGTGCAACAGCACATATTTATAATCGGCGGCTTGCACTGTTCCTACGGTGGCAGCCAGCGCTAACATCAGCATCTGTTTTTTCATCGTCATGGTCCTTTATTGATTGGTCGGTACCTGTCGGCTGACAGGCGCCCCTACAATAGAAAAACACCATATAAACTCAATGACAGACCAACCTGAAAATCTCATAATATTTTGATATTTTCGCTGTAATTGACCTATTTTCGACGAATATTATTGTTCTTAAACCACTCATCGCCATCAAGCACCCTTGGTCTGCTACCGCGTCGCTTTATCTTATTCTGCTGGATAAAACGGATCGGCAACGGTTTTGTCAGTCATGGCTTTTTTCGAGCGCCGATCCAACCGGCGACGCAGTACGTGCTCAACATGTTTTAATGCCGGTGCGAGCCGCGGCCACTGATTTAACCGACGAATCACTCTTGCCCAAGGTACAACTCCCGCCAATTTCGCCATAGGTCGGGCCAAAGGCCCTGATTCAGGCACCAGCATACTGACCGACAACGGCACTATCGCTTGCTCCGGACATAACTGACTGCACAATCCACAACCAATACAACTGCTGCTAATCTCGATTTTGGTCTGATCTTTGGCCAAGGCCGTCACTTCGAAGTTTTGACAATTGGTCTCTTTGACACAATCACCACAACTGGTACACACCGACTCTAAAATGGTGTAACGAAATGGCGTTTCTTCCTTGATATTCAGCTCCTGTACACAACTGCCTTTAAGCACCAACACCGACAGTGCCGGTCTTGTCAGCTCGGTATCAAGCCAACGTTCGATTGCTGAAGGCTCCAACGCAGGCAACACCTGACAATGCACCACCCCAAGGCTTTGTAGTAGTGCAAGCCACTTTTCTGCATTTAATGACAAACTGGTGTATTGCATCCCGGTCATTGCCGAACCACTGTTATCCAGAATGATCACGGTGCCCTGACATTCCTGCCGCGCGAGGGCCATCAAGCCGGTCATCCCTGAGTGAAAAAAGGTCGAATCACCCAATACCGCCACACATTCAGAAGCAGCTTGCAGGCCCAGTCCATCGAGATAACCCTGTAACATGCCAAGGCTGGCGCCCATACACAGATTGGTGTGCAAAGCACTGAACGGATCCAATGAGCCCAGCGTTGAACAGCCGATATCACCCACGACGTAAAGTTCTCGTTGCCGCAGGATCTGGAAAATCCCGGTGTGTGGACAGCCGCCACAAAAGCCAGGCAAGCGTGGCGGTAGATTATCTAACCAGCGAATATCAATCGCCGCCGGTTCAAGCGACTGCAAATAGCTATCAAGCTCTGGTGCTTGTGGCGATCGCAGCGTCTGCACACTAAATTCGCCGACGCCGTCATAATCGGGTTTATCCACAGTTGTAATGCCAAGGCTCCGCACTTGTTGATTGAGGTAACCCGATGACTCTTCGGCCACCAAAATACGATCACAGATGGCAGCAAAGGCACGAATTTGTTGCTCCGGCAATGGATGCACCAGCTGCAGCCGCAGTAGCGGCAGATCATCAGCCAGTAGTTCCTGCACTACACCAGACGGAAAACCACTGCTGATAATGCCGAGTGGATAACGCTGCTGTAGCTTGTCAGGCAAGGTTCTGATACTCAAACCTCGTGCCAGCTCACTTGCTGCTAACGCCCGCAAATTATGATTCCGTCGCTCATGGCAACCTGGTACAAATGCTGGCAGCAACAGGTATTTCTGGATGGGCGTGGCAAAAGCGCTAATCTTTTCAGCAGTTTCGCGCTCCTGACGGGTTAACTTGTCTTTGCTATAACAAAGCCTGGATGTCAGCCGCAACACCACAGGTAAGTCAAACTGTTCAGATAGCTGAAAAGCAATCCGGGTTAAAGCCTGCGCTTCCTGCACTGTCGCAGGCTCAAGCACAGGGACACCCGCGGCCAGACAAAGCTGGCGCGTGTCCTGTTCATTCTGTGAGTTTCGTGCGCCAGGATCGTCTCCGACCACCACCACCAAACCGCCAACCACACCGGTATAAGCCAGATTAAAAAATGGATCCGCCGCAACATTCAGCCCGACATGCTTCATTACAACGAGGGTGCGGGCGCCACTGTGGCACGACCCGGCCGCCATCTCCATTGCCACTTTTTCGTTGGTTGTCCAGCTCGTTTTTACGTCCGGCAACCGCTGCATCGCTTCCACTATTTCCGTCACCGGGCTACCCGGATAAGAGTACAGCGTCTTGACGCCGGCTTCCCAGGCACCAAAAGCGACCGCTTCACAACCTGAGTGGTAATTCAGCATTGGTATATCCTTTTGAACTTTATCCATTTAAAACCAGAGTTGATCACTCAGGCTCGTTTTAGTCCATGCTCTGGTGCTGCCGGTAAATTCTGCTGCTCCAGCCAGTCAAAACCGGTCGCCAGTGCCCGCTGATTCGCCTCCAGATAAGCCGGAGCCACGGTTTCACTGAGCAATTGCGCGGCAAAAGTTTGCGAAAAACCGTAGCTGGCACAAAACACACCGAACATCACCGCAGAACTGAAACGGTCTGCCAATTGTTCCCGGCCTAACAATTGCCTCATCGGGATCACCAATACGGCGCAATGGCTACGAAACGCCTGCACAATGTGCTGAAAATCCGGATACTGCCGTTGCCGCGCCAGGCTGCGACCAATCGGAAACTGCAAATCAGACAACAAAGTCATGGTGCCGCGCTGGCAAAACGACAATTTACGCAGCGCTTCCAATGGCTCTAACCCCAACAGATAATCGGTATGTTGCGAGTACAAACAGGATGTTTCGATTTGCCTCCCAGCCCGCACTACGGCACTGACACTGCCGGTACGTTGTGCGATGCCACGTTCCTCCGAGGTAATCACCCTGGAATGTCGTTGATAAAGCGCCATCCCCATCAACCGCGTAAGCAGGATATTGCCGAGGCCACCGACCCCGGTGATCACCACGTTGGTATATTCTTGCCGCATACAAAACTCCCTCTGTGTTAGGCCTTTAAAGCCGAATATTTAGCCGGGCTTGCTTCAGCCTGCCGGTAAAAAGCAAAACCGCCTTGCCGCAGCTGTGCCACCGCTTCGCGGCATGCTGCGATAATTTGGCGAATATCATCCGGTTGATGTGCCACGCTTAAGAAGCAAGTCCGCCGCTCCCACACGTAGACGCCCCTGGCCAGCAACAAGCTAAAAAACAGCTGTTGCTGCAACGGCAGCAGACGAAAATCTACGCCACCACAAGGTTCAAACCGAAACAGCGAACCAAAGTGGCTTAGCTGCAACGGCACATTGTCGTCGCGAAAATATTGGTTCAGTTGATTCACCAACTGTTCGGTTAAGGCAGTCACCCGCTGCTGTAACACTTCGCCTTCATCACGAAACCGTTGCAACACAGCCAGCGCCGCCGCCATCGTCAGCGGATGCTTGCAAAAAGTACCGGCAAACACCGTGGTTTTTTGGTTGGGTATTGAGTCATCACCATACTGCCAACTGCCGCCATCGATGCAGCCCATAAACTGCGCCTTGCCAGCCACTACACCCAGCGGCATACCACCGCCCAGTACCTTGCCATAGGTCACCAGGTCGGCTTCGACGGCAAAATGTTGTTGTGCACCTTTGAGCCCGGTTCGAAAGCCGGTAATGATTTCGTCAATGATCAGTAAACTACCGTGCTCGGTGGTCAGCTGACGAAGCTGCTGTAAAAACGCGGTCGGTTGTAAGCCTGGTTTGCGGCTTTGTACCGGCTCGACCAGTACCGCAGCAATGTCACCGCCGATGGCAGCAATCGTCGCCAGTGCTTCGTCGCTGCCATAACGCAGCACGATCACGTCCTGCACCATCGCAGGAGGAATACCCGGCGCACTTGGCACTGTGCTATGTTCGCCGATATCCGCCAGCACCCCATCATAAGTCCCGTGGTAAGAATCTTTAAAAATCACTAGTTTGCTGCGCTGTGTCACCGTTCGGGCCACACGGATCGCCACTGTGACGGCTTCAGAACCGGTGTTACAAAACGCCACCCGCTCAACACCGGTCAGCTGGGAAATTAACTGCGCCACTTCACCGGCTTGCCGATTTTGCGGGCCTAAATCAACCCCAAGCTCCAACTGCGCCTGCAATGCGGCTTTGATAAAATCCGGGTTATGCCCAAAAAAACCAACGCCATAACTACCTGAAATGTCTAGATATTCATTGCCGTCAACGTCGATGAATCGCGCGCCGGCCGATTGCGCTGACACTATGGGATAGACCATTTCTTTCATCGTCAGGCTGAAATTCAGGCTCGCGATCCAATCCGCCATCACCGGCCGATAAGATGCGGCGTAGGCTTTGGATTGACCGGTACGAGCAACATGGTCTTTGATCAACTGCTGCACAAAGGTTAACTGCTGCGGGTTTAATCCTTCGCGGTTAAACAACATACCCCGCGCCAGATTGGTCTGGCCTGTCGCATTTTCACTGGCGCTGATGCTGGTTACTTTGGCGGGATTGCTGATGGCCGGATGATTAATCGCTGGATCATCAACAACCTGGCTATGAGTTGCGGGACTATGAGTTGCGGGATTATGAATAGCGGAACTTTGTATGTTCGGACGATGCACAACCGAAGCATCCAGTGCCGACGCTGTATTTGGACTGGCGACAGCCCCCTGCTCCGCCCCAAGTTCCAAACCGGCAAGAGCGCCCATAGGCAGTATTGTTTCAGCCGGTGCCTGACCCAACAGCTGCAGTTGCTGCACCATCAATTGATTCATTTGATCCATCTGCGCCAGTTGCAAATGCAGCAGCTGCGCCAAACCAGGCTCCAGCGCACTGCCGGTTTGATCTAAAATTTCCTGTCGCAGCGCCGGCAAAGTGGCGAAAGCTAAAGGCGCTAATGGGGCTGGTGATGCAACCATCGCCGGTGAAGACGCCGCGGCCATTCCAGATGCTGTTGAGTCTGGTTCGGGCACCTGTTGCGGCTCAAGTTCCGGCTGAAGATGCGTTTGAAGCTGCATCGGGTATTCGCTCAGCAAGAAGCTCACCAGCGCGCTGACCGAACTTTGTTGCTGAAATAATTGATCCACAGCGATATCAAGCTGATATTTTTGCAGCAATCTTTGCTGCAGCTGCACCACCATTAAACTGTCGAGCCCCAGTTCAAACCAATGCGCCTCTGGCTGGATGTCTGCTTGATCCAGGCCGGATATTTGGCTAAGCATTTGTTGTAATTGGTGTTGTAATTGGTGTTGTAACGATGCGGCTAGTTGCGCAGCTAACTGATTGCCTGCCACTGCTGAGCTTGCTGCGGTTTCAGGTTCCATCAAGGGGGCAGATAAAGACATCACGGACTCCTGCGCCGACCCGCCAGGGCCGGAGTGATCATTTAATGGGATCCAAAATTGTTGGTGATCAAAGGGGTAAGCTGGCAGTGACAAAACTGGTGGCACGACGTCATACAAGGCCTGCCACTGCAGATCCAAACCGGCCTGCCACAACTGCCCGACAGCATTCAACCAGGCGCGATCGGCCGGCCAGCTTTTACGTAAACTACTGAGCACCAGCTGCTCTGGATAATCAGCCGTTAACAGCGCGCTTAATGTGGCGTGTCCGCCGAGTTCCAGCAAAATGCCGCACTGCGGTGTCACTGCATTTACTGCAACTGCTGCCGCTTCACGAAACCGCACTGGGGCGATGATTTGTTCAGCCCAATAGTCAGCCGTCAGATCGCTGGCTTGCAGCGGCAAGGCTGTAACATCTGAAATGCAGGGGATACGACTACGTTTTGGCTGAATATGCGCAATCGCCTGGCGGAACTGCGCCAGCATGTCGCTAAACATCGGGCTGTGAAAGGCCTGAGTCACCTCCAGTACTTTGGCCCGAATTTGCCTCTGCTGCGCCCATTCACTGGCAAGTTCAATCGCCCGTGCATCACCACTGACAGTGATACTTTGCTGTGCGTTATCCGCCGCCAATACCAACATTGCCTGCGGCGCTTGTTGCTGTACCGCAGCCTGCAACTCTGGCCAGCGCTCGACCGAAAGTTGCAGCGCGAGCATCTGGCCGTTGCCACAAGATTGCATCAGTTCACCCCGGATGCAGGACAATTCCAACGCCTGCTCCAGCGTGTAAAACCCGGCCACGGCCGCCGCGGCAATACCACCAATACTGTGGCCAACCACCACTGCTGGCGACAAACCAAGACTTTGCCACAGCTTGGCCAATGCCCATTGCACAGCAATAATTGCCGGTTGAGTGCGATTGGTTTGTTGCAAAGTGACTTCGGCAGCAGTGGCTTGGCTTTTGTCCGGATAAATCAATGCCAATAATGACCAGCCGCGCTGCGCCATCAGCCATTGTTCAGCTTGATCCAGTGCTGCACGAAACACCGGATAATGTTGATAAAGCGCCGCGCCCATTTGCAACGACTGGCTGCCTTGACCACTAAAACACCACATCATTTTTTTGTGGTTACGTTTGGCTGGTAACTCGTGATTGCTCAGCCAATCCTGGCATTGCTGACTTAGCGCAGCGGCACTATCCGCCAATAAAGGGAGTCGCAGCGGCAAACCGGCACGGCTACGCCAGGCACTGGCGGCATAAGCGGTTAGATCCTGTTGCGACTTGAGATCTAGTTGCAACGTCAGATCTTGTTGATAGCGCTGAACTAATTGTTGCAAAGCCGCCGGACTTTTTGCCGAGACCGGCAATAGCTGCCATTGCGGTTCCTTTGCTGCGTCAGCTTTTGCGAGAAGCGGTTCATCCACCGCCGTTTGTGGCGCGCGCAGGATCACATGCACGTTGGTGCCACTAAAGCCAAAGGCACTGATACCACAGGTCGCCCGGCCACTGCGAGCCGCCAAAGGCGCTAACTTTGTTTGCATCTGCAATGGCAGCTGATCGAGTTGGATCAGTGGGTTGGCCTGGTGAAAGTGCAGACTGGCCGGTAACTGCCGGTGCTGTAGACACAGCACCAGTTTCATCAATCCGGCAATGCCGGCCGCAGCTTCCAGGTGTCCAATTTGCGATTTGACGCTACCAATCGCAACTTTAGTGCTCACTCCGGCAAAGACTTCTGCCAGCGCCTGCGCTTCAATCGGATCACCAAGCGGCGTGCCGGTGCCGTGCAATTCGACATAATCGACATCAGCTGGTGTGATGCCAGACACTTGCAACGCCAGTTCAATGACACGCTGCTGCGCCAAACCATTTGGCGCGGTCAGACCGTTGCTGCGCCCATCATGATTGACCGCACTGCCGCAAATCAGCGCCAATTGCTGATTCCCTGCCGCCACTGCATCCGCTTCACGTTTAAGTACCACCACGCCACAGCCTTCACCACGGCCATAACCATCGGCACTGGCATCAAAGGTTTTGCAACGACCATCGGGTGCCAGCGCGTCAAGCTGGGAAAAGGCAACAAAAGGTTCCGGGGTCAGGATCAAATTCACCCCCGCCACCAGCGCCAAATCACATTCGCCAGCATGTAAGCTCTGCACCGCCTGATGCAATGCCACCAACGATGACGAACAGGCCGTATCGACCGCAAAACAGGGACCGTGCCAGTCATAAAAATAACTGAGCCGGCCAGAAGCGGTACTGGCATGCACACCGGTCAGGGCATAAGCGTTAATGTTGTCACTATTCAGCGATCCCATATGCGCTTTAAAATAATCGTTACTGCCAAGACCAATAAACACACCAGTCTT
>JAHJNE010000356.1 GCA_018820995.1 Gammaproteobacteria bacterium
GGCAGTGTGCCAGAGAATGAAATCAAACGCATGATTGAAAACTCTTATGCGCTGGTGGTGAAAAGTTTACCCAAAGCGAAAAGACCGCTGTTGGCAGGCGGCTAAATTCGCCGCACTCCTATAGTGTCGGCTAAATTCACCGCTGATATGGCTGGCTTCAGCGCTGGGGTTGATGTTTCACTCAGCGCTTAAGTTGATTCTTATTTTTCAGCATGCACCGGATGAAATTGTTGGCTATCGAGCGGCGCTTCGGCGCGTTGTTGCATGCCGTAATCACGACTGACGTCGGCAATCCGTAGCCGATAGTCCTTAAAAATCACTGCCCGGCCTTGTTGTTGCGCCATGCGGTGCGCTTCAAGTTCACGCCAGCTTTGGATCGCTTGTTCATCACGCCAAAAACTTAACGACAGCAATTTGTCTGGCTCGGTCAGACTTTGAAAGCGTTCAATACTGATAAAACCGTCGATTGCTGTTAACAGCGGTTTTAGTTGGGCGGCGATATCTAAATAGTCTTGTTTATATTCAGGTTTTACCACCACTTCAAAAATCACTGCAATCATTGGGTTGCTCCTAGCGCTGTTGTTTCTGTGGTTTCTGTTGTTTCTGTTGTTGCTGCTGTTGTTAAATGAGGTGCGTTACAAAAATAGCTGAGTCGACCATTGGCCGATGGCCGGTACTGCCAACTATAAGCAGGCAGCTGTTGTGCTAATAAAAATTCAACCGCCACCGCCGCGATATGCTGTGCCAATGCCTGACCCGGGCAACGATGAGCGCCTGTGCTAAAGGTCAAATTCTCCGCTGTTGCCCGGCCCAGTTGGAATTCATCGGGCTTACTGTAAGCCGCTTCATCGCGCCCGGCAGAACCGAGTAGCAACAACACCACACTACCAGCGGGTAACTTTATGCCAGCAATGGTGCAGTCGTGATGAATAAAACGTCGGGTATTTTGTACCGGAGCGTTAAAGCGGGCGACTTCAGCCACCAGCGCCAAACTGAGCTCTGGTTTCGCGCGAAGTTGCGGCCACAGCTGCTGTTCGGTCAGCGCTACCAGGCTATTGCCTATCAAGCCGGCAGTCGCTTCATAACTTTGCATCAACAGCCCAAATAAATTTGCCAGTTGCCAAGGGGCAAGCGGCTCGGTGTGCGCGGTTTGTAATTGGTGAAATAAGCTGTGGCAAGCCTGTTCGCCCGTTTGCAGTGGGCTTGCGGTTTTGCTGCCTGCAGTTGCTGAATCAGGCGCCAGGCAACGAATAAAAGCCGCAATCTGTTGTGCCGATGCCAATGCCGCTTCTGCGGGAAAACCAAGCAACCGCGCCATCACGGTGACCGGTAAACGTTGGATAAAATCATTCAGCGCCTCGGTGTTGCTCAAAAGCTTGGCGGCAGGTAATTGATATTCATGGGCCAGCGCAGTGGTCAGTTTGTCGATACACATAAGTGTATGTTCACGGATCGCCATCTCTGACCAGTCACTGATTTGTGTTTGCAGCCAGGCCTTGGCTTGTTGCTGCGCGGCGCCATCGGTCATCCGGATCAACTGCACAAACAATTTACCAAGGTCATTCCCCTGCAGATGGGTAGGCACCGTTTCGTGCGCCGGTCGCACCGCGGCGGCCGGTGCTGCCATCACTTGTCGAATCACTTCCGCTTTTGCCGCAATCCATAGTTGTAACTCTGGGTCAAACTGCAAGGCAGATCCTTGGCGCAGCGCGGCATAATAGGGATAAGGGTTCTGATGTTGCACTGCCGCGATGGCATTGGTTGGAAACTGAGGCATAACTGTTTGCGCGTCCTTTTGATATGAGCATGATTATATGCTTCGTGATGTGTCACTGCTGCTTGAGATCCAGCCTGATGCGCGGCATGATGCCGCAATCTTGTTGTTGATACTTCGCTCAAGGCCGAATGATGGATGTTGATCAACCTATTGCGCAAATTGCCGCCGCGATGGCAGAGCCGGCCCGTGCCCGTATTTTATGTGCATTGATGGATGGTCGCGCTTATACCGCGACCGAGCTCGCCGTGGTGGCGGATACTGCAAGTTCGACCGCCAGCGCGCATTTA
>JAHJNE010000357.1 GCA_018820995.1 Gammaproteobacteria bacterium
CAAGGTATGTTGGCTTTGGCACGCGCGTTTGAACTGGAAATCATTGCCGAAGGTGTTGAAACTGAATACCACGGTGTGAAATTGCAGCAGCTCGGTTATCAGCTGGCGCAAGGTTTTGCCATCGCCAAACCGATGCCCGCTGCGCTGGTGTTTGACTGGGTGCAACAATGGCAATCGCCTGCCAGTTGGCAGCGCAAAGATTGAACCAACATGGCGCAATCGGGTAGCCATTGCTGCATTTTGTCGCAAATGATAGTTTTTTTGTAATTGTTGATGAATTTTTTTAATCTGTATTTAATCATTTAAAATCATACGTTTAATCAATATTTAAACCTCTTTCAGTCACGTTCTTTAATGATTTAGAAGCTGCTTTCTTTCGGTGCAAACTGAACTTTCCCTTGACGGTGTATTGACGACAGAAACAAAATCACCTAAGTTGTGTAAGCGCTTACAGTTTGACTGAGTAGTAGGTTAACAAGCTTGTCGGCGTTTAAAAAAATACATCGAACTTATAAAAATAGTAGCCATAAAACAGTCGACAGGGATAACAGAATGAAACCTATAACGTTTAGAAAAACCAGACTCGCCACCAGTTTGTCATTGGTGCTTGGTGTTGGGTCTATGATGCCGGTTCACGCGCAAGATACCGCGGCACCAGACGCTGAGAAAAAGGCCGACAAGATTGAGGTCATCGCGGTGACCGGTATTCGTGGCAGTTTGATTAAAGCCATGGATATCAAACGCTCCTCTGATGGCGTAGTCGATGCCATTTCAGCGGAAGACATCGGTAAATTTCCAGATACCAACTTAGCTGAATCGCTGCAGCGGATTGCCGGTGTATCGATTGACCGTGTGAACGGTGAAGGTAGTAAAGTTTCAGTGCGAGGTTTTGGCCCGGATTTTAACTTAGTGACCTTAAATGGCCGTCAGATGCCTGTCACCACTGGTTCACGTTCATTTGATTTTGCCAACATCGCATCCGATTCGATCAGCGGTGTACAGATCCAAAAAACTGCCTATGCGGCGAATCCAACCGGTGGTATCGGTTCGACCATTAACGTAGAAACGTTACGTCCATTAACCTCTCCTGGCATGAAAGCCATTGCCAATGTCGCGATGGTTGATGATCAATCAACAGAAACCGGTTCGGCAACGCCGGAGTTTTCTGGTTTATATTCAAACACCTTTAATGACAATAAATTTGGTGTGATGGTCTCCGGTAGTTACCAGGAGCGTGAAAGTGGCAACCAGCAAGCCAACGTAGGCACCGGCTGGCGCAGTTTTTCAGGGAAAGCCGATGATAACTATGATGCCGGCACCGGTGAATGGGGTGGTGTGCCACAGTCTGGCCAGGTAAATCGCCCGGGACCAAATGATATTTACTCAGTCCCACAAACCACCATTTACAAATTTGAAGAGCAACAACGGGTCCGTACCAACGGTCAGTTAGTGTTGCAATACAGTCCGAATGACTCCATCAAGGCGACCCTTGATTACACTTATATGCGTAACGATGTCGACACGCAATATAACGACGTTTCTGCCTGGTTTACCTTTGCACCTTCTCAAAACGTCTGGACCGATGGTCCGGTTTCTTCGCCACTGATTTATTCTGAAAATTATGCCACACCGCAGGATCTCTCGATGGGTGCTGGTGACTATGGCGTGCGTAATGAAAGTGGTTCTTTAGGTTTTAATCTAGAATGGCAACCTATTGAGCGCTTGAAGGTTAACTTTGATGCGCATCAATCTGATGCTGAAATTAAACCGAACAATATTTTCGGTTCTAGTAACACTTTAAGTACGGCTGGTTTTGTCCGTACTTACGCGGCAACTGATTTCAGCGGTGATTTACCAGCGCTGGCAGTTGGTGGTGGTAATGCCATCAAACCTTCTGATATGCGGGTAACCGGTAGTGTTTTTGGTAATTCGACTAACCGCTCGGAAATTGATCAGTATCAGGTTAAAGCGAGTTACGATTTAGAAGACGCAGGCAGTATCGATTTTGGTATTGCGTTAACCGATGTCGACAATCATTCAAAATCAGTGAACGTGCAACGAAATGATTGGGGTGGTGTGGGTAAAGCTGGCGATTTTGAAGATAGCTGGTTCCCTGCGGGCACCATCCATGACAAATTTTCAGCCAATAAAGGTGATTTCTCTGCCGCTTCTGGTAAAACTTTTGAATTGCTAAACAGAATCTTCTTTTGGGATTTCCATGCCGTGCGTGATCGCGCTGAGCAACTTTATACTCCAGCAGGTTATAACGGTCAGGGTGATTGCGGTACTGACTTCTGTCCAACGACAGATTATGCGCGTGATACCGACCGTTACACGCTGGAAGAATCGCAGGCAGCTTATGTTCAGTACAATTACGCCGCTGAGTTCAAAGGCCGTCCGTACGACCTGCATGTTGGCGTTCGGGTTGAAAGCACCGATGTGACATCGACGTCTGCTGTAGCTGGTTACAATGGTGCAAATTGGATTGCCGATACCGAAATTGCGTTAGTGGCCAGTGGTCAGCGCGAGTTCCAAACTCAAACCGGTAGTTATGATTACGTGTTACCAAACCTGAACTTCAATATGGAAGTGATGGATGATGTGATGATCCGAGCGGCTTATAGTGAAACCATTGGTCGGCCGGACTATACCTCCATTCAGGGCGGGACTGTACTCGCAACGTTGGCTAACCGTTCTGGTGGCGGCGGTTCGTCAGGTAATCCTAGTTTGTTACCGTTAGAGTCAAAAAATTACGATTTATCGTTGGAATGGTATTACGCACCAGCAAGTTATACTTCTGTCGGTTATTTCCGCAAAGACACCACCAACTTTATTAGCAATACCAAAATTGATACGACTATTGCAGGAATTGCCAACCCGGCGGACGGTAAGAAATATCGTGAAGCCTTGGCTGCTGTGGGTGCTGATGCTGCAGCGATTCGAAACTGGATATTTGCGAACTATCCAAATGATCCAAGTGTGAATGTTGCGGATAAAATTATCAGTGGGAAGTCTGGTGAAGATAGCGCAATGATCTTCAAAATTGATACACCATCAAATGGCGATACTTCAGAAGCAATTACCGGCTGGGAATTTGCGGTGCAGCATGCCTTTGGTGAGACTGGTTTTGGGGTGATTGGTAACTACACCAAAGTGGATAGCGGTCAAACCTATGACAACTTCCTACTCAAAGATCAGCCAGCCTTGATTGGTTTAAGTGATACCGCCAACGCCGTGTTGTTCTATGAAAATATGGGCTTCCAAGCACGTATTGCTTACAACTGGCGTGATGAGTTCTTAAATTCACGTGGTCAGGACACGGGTGCTAATCCAAAATACACCGAAGCTTATTCACAAATTGACGTGTCGGTTAGCTACGATGTGCCACAAGTGGAAGGTCTGACGGTGTATCTGGAAGGTCTGAACATCACTGACGAGTATATCCGGGTGCATGGCCGTGC
>JAHJNE010000032.1 GCA_018820995.1 Gammaproteobacteria bacterium
AGCCCTCTGGATTTCTGTTAGTCGATATGTTTTTATGGGGCGGCAACTTTTTGGGGGTCCTATGTTGTATAAAAAAATAACATCAATAAAACATAAAATATTAATGACGGTTGGCGGTTCTACCGCTGTTTTGTTCATGCTTGCTGCAGTGCTGGTCGTCAGTCATTTAGCAACGCAAACCCGTGCTCAGGTTGAAGCCGAAGTGAATAGTCTGATGCAGAAGGAAGCAGTATCAGTTGAACAGTTTTTTGCCGAGTATGCGCAGGTCGCCCGTACTTTTTTGCACAGCCCACAATTCCAGCAATGGTTTATTGGGTATCCTGGGCGCGGCACCGAGTTACAAGGGTTGCCGGGCTATAACGAGATTAATCAAACTTTTAAAACCGTCAGTAGCACTGACGACGCGATATTGTCCGCTTTTTTTGCATTAAGCCGCTCGGATGAATATTTCCGTGAAGATGCTCGTACGGGAGTGGCTACCGAAGGAGAAGACGCCGGAAAAGTTGATAAAGGCTACTTCGCGACGCAACGCCCTTGGTATCAGGAGACGATGAAGCATAACAAATTCTTTGTCGGGTCACCTTCGGCTGATTTGACCACAGGTATCGTTTCTGCGGTTGTTGAAGGCCCGGTTTATCTTCCGGATGGAACATTGCTAGGGGTGGGGGGCGTTGATCTGCACCTGAATAAGGTCGGTGATAAAGTCGATACTATCCGCTATCACGGCGAAGGTATTCCATTTTTGCTCGATGGCAAAGGGAATATCGTGCATTTCCCGGCACAAAATGGCCTTGAGATTGAAGCGAATGACCCGATTGCTGAATTTGACAAAAAAGCCAAAGATAGTCATGGTTTTGCGGTCCTCGCCAAAGCAGCACAGCAGGGGGTTGCAGGTTTTTCTCAGCTGACTTTTCAAGGCGCTGATTATTACGTTTCATATCAGCCGGTGCAGCTAGAGTTTCCTGAGATGGCCTGGTTAGTTGGTGTACTGGTACCCGCTAAATTAATTGATGCGCCCATTCAGTCGGCAATTAATTGGGCCTTGATTGCAACATTACTGATGTTGTCATTGATCACGCTAACTATTTTATTCAGTACCCGGCTGATTACACGTCCTCTGACTCAGTTAACAGACGCCATGCGTGACATTGCCAGTGGTGATGGTGATTTAACCCGTACCATTGATATTCAACAACAGGATGAAGTCGGCGCTCTTGCCGGTCATTTTAATACCTTTGTTGGGAAGTTGCGGCATTCGCTACAATTAACTCGGCAACAAGCGAACCAGGTGCAAAGTTCAAGTCAGCACCTGAATCAAGTGGTTGGTTTGACGAATCAGGAAATCCAGCACGGTAAGCTTCAAATTGACGCGGTGTCAGCAGCGGTTGTTGAGATGGCTGCAACGGTGCAGGAAATTAGCCACAATGCACAATCCACCAGCGACGCCGCAGCGCATGCGCAACAGCAGGGACAAGACGGTTTTAAATTGTCGGAACTTGCAGTGCTTGATATGAACCAGCTCGACAGTCGGATGGTTGAAGCGGTGCAGGTGGTGATGGGGTTGGCTAAAGAGTCAGAAAGTATTGGTACTGTGGTCGATGTGATTAAAGGCATTGCTGAACAGACCAATTTATTGGCGCTTAATGCAGCCATTGAAGCCGCGCGAGCAGGTGAGCAAGGTCGTGGTTTTGCGGTAGTGGCTGACGAAGTACGATCGCTGGCAGGTCGAACCCGCGAAAGTACCGATGATATTCGCCGGATGGTTGAAAAGTTGCAGCAGATTGCCAAGCAGGCCGAGGAAGTGATGGAACGCGGTCGTAGTCAGACCGAAGTTAGTGCTGGTCGCGCGCATTCAATGCAGCAGGCATTGGCGGCAATCAGTAAAGCGATTGTTGTGGTGCAGGAGCAAAGCACGCAAATTGCGGTGGCAACTGAGCAACAGACGATTGTGGCAGAAGATATCAATCAAAGCTTACATTCGATCACGGCGTTAATCGATAATACAGCCAGCCATGCGCTCGAACTCACAGATGAAGCCAGGCAGCTTGATGGCTCTGCAACTGAGCTCAAGCAGGTTGTTGCGCAGTTTAAAATCTAATGCGTTATTAACCAAAAAATACGCCAGGCTGGATCTTCAGTTCAGTCTGGTTTTTTTATATACCAATCCAGTTTTTCGTCGATGAGTCCTTGTTCCCGCGCTTTTTGCAAATACTGATTTAGTCCAGGTAAATAGGCTTGCCACTGCGGGTGCAATGCGATGGTGAGGCCGACCATACCGAACTCTAGCGGTGATTGGTAAAGTGGTGCATCTGACAGCTGATGGAGCGCAATCCATTTTGCCACGTGTTCATTTAAATACGCATAATCGCATCGTCCATTTTGCAGCATTCGCAATTGTGCCAGTTCACTGGATGCATCAATCCGTTGTGTGCCATTTTTTATAAAAAAAGGTTCCAGCGCGTCATAAACATAGTATTGCCGGGTACAGACTTTTTTATCTGCTAACCATTTTGCTGGTGTGTCGCTTGCTGCGAAAGGTTGCAGCGAAAATAGAAAATCCCGATGTGCTAACACCGGTTCCGAAAATATCAACTGTGCTGGATTGACTGCCCATTCCCGCGCTATCAACATCGCATCCACATCGCCACTGTAAAGGCGAAGCTCTGCGCCACGACGGTTATCAAGAATAAATTCGACACTCACTTGTTGCTGCTTAAAAAAATCCTCAATCAAATCAGGGATCACACCAACGACTTTTTGAGTGTGAGCATCTTGATACATGTAAGGCGGTATTTGCGGGTAGTACAATACAAATTTAAGTTTTTTTGCGGCAAACGTAGGAAATGCTAATATACACAGCGCCAGCTTCCAGCCGATTGACCCAGTCATTTTTTCATCCCTAGTTACTGCCGATATTTGCTTTGATTATTCTCGATATTAGCGACAACAACAAGTTTGGCTGCTTATTTATGTTCGTTTAAGCAGCTGAATCAACTAAAGCTGACTTCTGATGGTAGTAAAGTTGTTAAACACTTTAATTTTCCTACATTCTCCTTTACCATGCTGGTAAGGGAAAAATAAAAGTAAAAATAGGGATATTTTATTTTTCAAGAGTGAAACCGATGTTCAGGCCGTATATATTTGCACTTTCAACGCTTTTTCTCGCAGTCAGCAGCGATTTAGCTGCCAGTGATTGGACCAAAGCAAAAAACGATTTTCAAACCGCTGTTGGTGTAAATCAAACTAACAACTTATATAACACTGCTGATACTACTGAATCAGCGCAATACCTATTGTTGAATCTTCGATATGACTGGCTAAGCCTCTATGAAGGTTTTGGTGTTTATCTACCAGCCACAATCACCAGTCGGCATTACCGCGACCACTCTGCACTGAACGATCAGGACTATCAATTTGCTCCAGCCGTGAAATTGTTTCTGGCAGAAGCCGCTGATGTAACTTTTGAAAGCCAGTTTAGGCGGCAACAACTGATTGCCGGCAATGGTAGCGCCGAGTTTTTGGACCCGGTAATTCATTCCAATATTCGTAGTGAGCAACAACGATTTGCCATAGCGCTGCAGCTTGGGCGTCAGCCAGATCGGCAAAATGTTGCGTTGCGACTCGGCACAGAGCGTAATCGTTTAGAATCACAAATTGTGCTGAATCCGCTGCAGACCGATCGTGAATTGAACCAATTGGATTCTAAGTTTCTTGGGCTGGATTACAGCCATCGCGTCAGCGAAAACAGCGCTATTTTGCTCAATGCTGAAATCCGCAAAGAACAGCAGCTGGAGGTTGATACTGAGTTACAGCAGGTCGGAGGCGGTTTTCTGCAGCAATGGAGCGGTGCTCAGCAGCTTCGGGTTGTTGCTGGTTATTTTCAACGTGATAGCCGTGGCGTAAAAAGCTCTGGCTCGTTCTGGAACGTCGATAACTTGTGGCAAGTCTCTGAAGCTTGGCAACTAATACTCAGTAGCCACCGGTTATCGGTGTTGTCTTACGCCAACAACAGTGTGAGTCAACTTGATACGCTGTATCAGGCGCAACTTCAGTACGCATTGAGTGAATCACATCGGATTAAATTGCTTGTAGGGCGAAGATCATCACAGCTGGATGAACAATTGCTGCATCGTAAACGCTCTGAATTAACGGTTGGCTGGGATTGGCACATTAATCAGCAATGGCAAAGCCAGCTAAGTCTGACACGGTTGCAACAGGAAGACAGTGCTGAACTTTCCCGTAGTCGACACGAAGTATTTTGGCAGTTGAGTTGGTTATGGTAAAGCTGCTGACGATCGTGTTTGGGTTAATCTGCTGCTTGTGCAATATGGATGTGCGCGCAGACGAAAGCCCGTCGACACTACAAAGTTATATGTTTGGACCTGGTGACACGATTAAAATCAGCGTTTATCAAGAGCCAGATTTATCCGTCACGGCAGAAATCAGCCAGCAAGGTTTTATCGATATGCCGCTGCTTGGCAGCGTTAAGATGACGGGTTTAACGCAGCAAAGTGCCAAATTACACTTAGAGCAATTGTTACAGGATGGCTATTTAGTATCGCCCAGTGTTTCGATTACAGTCGATAGTTACCGGCCATTTTTTATCTATGGCGAAGTCCGAAGCCCGGGCAGTTACCCTTATCAGCCTGATATTACGTTAGAGCAGGCAATCGCTTTATCCGGAGGTTTATTGGATCGGGCTTCACGTAGTCAATGGCATATTCAACGCGGTGCAGACAAAGCAACCTTTGTAGCGAAATCAGATACCATCATATTGCCAGGTGATGTGATCAAAATAGATAAGAGTTTCTTCTAAATGGGAAACAACGGCCAGAAACACCTGCAACAAGGTAATGACGTCATCGAATTGACCGTTATTCTGGCTATCTTGTCAGCCCGCCGCTGGCTGATCCTGCTGATTACGGCCAGTATTTTTACGCTGGTGACACTGATGGTATCGCAGCTCCCTTCGATGTATCGTGCTTCAACCACTTTGATGGTTAAAGGGGTATTGGCATCAAATCCGCTGCAATCGCTGATCCCTGGCGCAGGCAGCGGCACTGATGAGCTTGATACCCAAATCAAACTATTGACCTCGACCCAATTCGCCAAGGATGTGGTTTCGCAGTTGCCATCGGATCTCCAACTTGGCTTGCCTGATGATCAGCGTCGTGATGATGCTCAGGCACTTCTTGGCAGTTTGGCAGTGCAAGCTGTACCTAAAACAACGTTATTGCAGATTTCGTTCACCCATCACAATCCTTACATTACCGCTGAAGTTGTCAATTTGGTTGCCAACAGTTTTATGGCGTATCAGAGCAATCTGATGCAACAACATAGTCATCAGGCCAGTGATTGGATTAAACAGCGGGTGGATGAAGTCAAAGATAAGCTCAATGCCTCTGAAAATAAATTGCAGCAATTTAGACAGCTGCACAACATTATTGATATCAACAGCGATGTCGAACTAGTGAAGCAGGAAATTGCGCAATTGTTTCTGGAGCGGCGGGAGTCGACACGTCAGTTACAGGAACTCACTATTTTACTTGGAAAAATCAGTGTACTTGAGCAGGATTTTGAACAACTAAGTAACATTCCTGAAGTCAGTTCGGTGCCGGTCATTGCCTCATTGCAACAACAGTTGTCGATGCAACAAGCAGAATTCGCGCAGTTAAAATTAAGTTATTTGCCAAAACATCCCCGCTATATTGCTGCTGCGAAAAAGATTGAAGTGAGTAAACAACAACTTAAAACTGAAATTGACAAACTGACTCACAACTACACCGTGCGCCAGGCTGATTTACGCCGGATATTAGTACAAGTCGAAGGCAAAATTGCCAGCGCTACTTCGAGTTTGGAAAGCCTGGTTAATGTCGGACAAGATCATAAAAAACTAGAAGCTGAAATTCAGGCCAATTTGCATTTGCTGAACACTTTGTCAGATAAAATGAAAGAAACTGAATTGATGAAGGATATCAACAAGACGTCAAGCATTATTGTGGTCGATCCAGCGACAGTGCCATTGTCGGCGATTGGACCGAAGCGGTTGTTATTATCGGTTGCAGCCTTGATGATTGGTTTTATCGGTGCGGTTTTTTTGGTGCTTTGCCTGCACTTTTTCGCTGACGTCACTTCGAAATACCGGCATATCGCCGCCAGATTTGGCTATAAACTCATTGGGGTGGTGCCGCAAATTCGGGTAAAAGGTATCGACAAAGCGCTACCGGTGATCCGACAATCTGGCAAACAATATACGTTGTATCAAGAGTATATCCGTTCTATCCGCACCAATATTTTGCTCGATAAACATTTGAGCACTCAGAAAATTCTTGCATTAACCTCGATTTCTCCGAATGAAGGGAAGTCCAGTATCTGTTTACAGTTGGCCAAGTCTTTTTCTGAGTTGGAGCGGGTGATAGTGATTGATGCCGATCTGCGCTTTCCGGCGATTGCTGAAGCCCTGGGCGAGAACCCACACCGGCCAGGCCTGACCAACTTACTGGCAAAAACCCATACCTTTGAACAATGTGTGTTTTATTGCAAAGAATTAAATGCTGACGTGCTGTCATCTGGCATTCGGCCGATGAATCCATTGTTATTTTTATCGATGCCGCGGTTTGATGCGATTTTGAATGTCCTGGCAAAAAAATACGATCGGGTCATTATCGAATGTCCGCCGATTTTATCAGTCAGTGATGCCATGGTTGTGGCTAAGTGTGTAGGGAAGTTGGAACTCGTGGTCGATGTGAAGAAAACGCCCTTGGTCGACTTTGCCGCAAAAATGGAGTTACTGGAGCAATCGGGCGTTAATATCGGTGGCATTATTCTCAACCGCGTCAAAAACGACACCTCAAACTACTACGCCACTTCGGCCACTCGCGCCAAACAACCGTCAGCGCTGCGCCAGATGTTGCACGACAATCTGAAACGGGCTTAATGGCCGCTTTTATGCAGCAAGCAGGCATAAAAAAGCCAGAGCATGCTCTGGCTATCGTGCATATGTTTCAGAAATTAGCCTTTCAAAAACTCAGGCGCTAAGGTCAGCTCGTCGTTTTTATTGACGCCAACACCGCGGTCAATGATGTTTTTAGCAATTTGCTTCGCTTCATCCAGCGAATGCATTTCGTAAGTTCCGCACTGGTACACATTCAATTCCGGGATTTCAGATTGCAGTTGCACTTTTAATACATCAGCCATCGCCGCTTTCCAGCTGTCAGCCACACGTTGTTCGTCTGGCGTGCCAATCAGGCTCATGTAAAAACCAGTGCGACAGCCCATCGGTGAAATATCGATAATTTCCACGCCGTTGCCATTTAAATGATCGCGCATAAAACCTGCGAATAAATGTTCCAGCGTGTGAATACCTTTTTCTGACAGGATTTCTTGGTTTGGCACGCAAAAACGTAAGTCAAACACAGTAATGGCATCGCCTTTTGGCGTGGTCATGGTTTTAGCAACGCGAACAGCTGGCGCTTTCATAATGGTATGGTCAACAGTGAAGCTATCGAGTAATGGCATGAGTGGAATTCCTGCTTTGAATAAATCAACAATAAAAAGATGATAAAAAGATTATACAGAGCTACGCCCAATCAGGCGAATTGGTTTTGCCAAAGCGCCCGTTTCGAAATTGCCGAGAATCACGCATATCTGCATTTAACTGGCATTTGGCGGCGAAAAATGCGGCCAAAGGTCAAAAAAACCGCTTTAGATGCAAAAAAATCAAAAAATTTTACTTGAATAACCTTGAATCGATCAGGGATTAGCCCCATTAAACTGTCAACACAATTTTTATTGTTCAGAATCAAAAGCGGAGTACAGTTATGGGTAGAATTATTGGTATTGACTTAGGTACAACAAACAGCTGTGTGGCCATTTTAGACGGCGACCAACCTCGCGTTATCGAGAACGCTGAAGGTACCCGTACCACGCCTTCTATCATCGCTTATGCTGAAGATGGCGAAGTATTAGTAGGTCAGCCGGCAAAACGCCAAGCGGTGACCAACCCGAAAAACACCTTGTTTGCAATCAAACGTCTGATCGGTCGTCGGTTTGAAGACGCTGAAGTTCAACGTGACATCAAAATCATGCCATACCAAATTGTCAAAGCTGACAATGGTGATGCATGGGTTGAAGTGAAAGGCAAAAAATTAGCAGCACCACAGATTTCTGCTGAAGTGCTGAAAAAAATGAAGAAAACGGCTGAAGATTATCTGGGTGAACCAGTCACTGAAGCGGTAATCACGGTGCCAGCGTATTTTAACGATGCTCAGCGCCAGGCAACCAAAGATGCTGGCCGTATTGCCGGTCTGGAAGTTCGTCGGATCATCAACGAACCAACGGCTGCCGCACTTGCTTACGGTATGGACAAGAAAAAAGGCGACACCAAAGTTGCGGTTTATGACTTAGGTGGTGGTACTTTTGATATCTCGATCATCGAAATTGATGACGTTGATGGCGAGCAAACTTTTGAAGTGTTATCAACCAATGGTGACACCCACTTAGGTGGTGAAGATTTTGACTCTCGCGTCATTAACTACTTAGTCGACGAGTTCAAAAAAGAGCAAGGCATTGACCTCCGCCACGATCCATTGGCGATGCAACGGTTAAAAGAAGCCGGCGAGAAAGCCAAAATCGAACTGTCTTCAGCGTCACAAACTGAAGTGAACCTGCCGTATATCACTGCAGATGCCACAGGTCCAAAACACTTAAATATCAAAGTCACCCGCGCTAAGCTGGAATCTTTGGTTGATGATTTAATTCAACGCACCATTGAGCCGTTAAAACAAGCACTGAAAGATGCTGATCTGTCAGTGGGCGATATTAACGACATCATTCTGGTTGGCGGTCAAACGCGGATGCCTAAAGTTCAGGAAGCAGTGACTGCTTTCTTTGGCAAAGAGCCACGTAAAGACGTGAACCCGGATGAAGCGGTAGCTGTTGGTGCGGCCATTCAAGGTGCGGTGTTATCTGGTGATGTGACTGACGTTCTGTTGTTAGACGTGACGCCATTGTCTTTAGGTATCGAGACCATGGGTAGCGTGATGACAGCGCTGATTGAAAAGAACACCACCATCCCGACGAAAAAGTCTCAGACTTTCTCCACGGCAGATGACAACCAGGCGGCCGTGACTATTCACGTGCTGCAGGGCGAGCGTAAACAAGCGGCTGCTAACAAGTCACTGGGTCAGTTTAACTTAGAAGGTATTCGCCCGGGTCGTCGTGGCGAGCCACAAATCGAAGTAACATTCGACTTAGACGCTGATGGTATTTTGCATGTGTCTGCTAAAGATAAAGACACCGGCAAAGAGCAGAAAATCACTATCAAAGC
>JAHJNE010000358.1 GCA_018820995.1 Gammaproteobacteria bacterium
ACAAATGACCGTTAATTAACTCCAGGGCATTTTTGCTGGCTAACCAGCGGCCAAGCAAAGCGTTGTCGCCAAATAACGCCGCTTGCGATTGACCGAGCACAGTTGCGACAAACAAGTATTTTTTGGCAGCACTTTGAAAATCGCCCTGTAGATTTTTAATTTCATGATTTCCGATAATAAAATGCAGATGACCACCTGCAGCGGCTGCACGTTGTTCCAACTGATAAATCAGCCACAGCAGCTGGGTGGTTGAAACATCGCGGTCGACAAAATCGCCCACCAGCACCAAATGTCCACGGCCAAAAGTCCAGTTCAGACCGGAATCGATCACCTTATGTGTGATTAAAAAATCACGGAAGGTTTTAAAAGAGCTTTCAAAATCGGACAACACCAGCATCGGTTCTGCATCCTGATAGGTCACCGCCGGTGTGTGGAACTGACTGGACACATCAAGCGCAAAGGTTTGATCTTCCAGTGGAAAATAAACATCGGTTTTTATTTGCTGCCCGGCAGGCACAGTCTGCTGCTCCACAATAAAACCGGTTTTGCCATCACCACGGATATGTTGCACCAATAACTGGTCACCTTGATAAAACACATGCGGACCTTCTTCGCCGACTTTGTACGCCCGCATGTCGTCGCCGTAATCGATATCGATGCCAAAATAACTGGCAAGGCCAAGCCCCACTAGAGTGAGCAGTAGTAAAGTACTGAAAAAGTGTTTCAGATTGGTCAGGATCAATCGCATGTAATTACTCCATCTTGAGAAACGCACATTGTTAGCCATGCCAATCACAGTTGGCTTTTCAGTACCGTCAAAATTCGTCGGGTCAGCCACATCACCAACACCCCAAGCACTGCAGCGACCGGCACTAGTGCCATGCCCATAAGCTCCTGCTCTTTAGGGAACGGCTCTGCTAAAAAGGCGATCGTCAGGCTGTTGCCTTCCGACATTGCCCAAACACCCACAGCGTCGGGCGTGATCAGTTTGGCACCCGCCAGAAATAACAAACTAAAGGACGTTAGAAAGCCAAATGCGGCCATGCTGTAATACAAACCTGCCGTCACGCCATGTTTAACTCGTTGTATTGCTCTGAAGCCCAGTGGAGGTGGTGCGCCTGCGGTCATATGCGCCACATATTGCTCGGCCAACTGGCGAGGCTCGCCAAACCCCTGCAAAATACTCGCTGCATCTGCCTGCTGCCCGGCCGCTTCGCATTGTTCGATTAAATCAAAAATATGACTTTCTATTTCGCGGATCACTTCTTTGGCTTCCGCCGGGCTCAGCCTCGCCAGATAACGTTGTAAGGTATTGAGATACTGGTGAATCATTTGCTGCTGTTCCATCTCAGACTCCTGAAACTTTGATTGGATCCGGCCCCGGATGAGCCAGTAAATATTCGATATCCTGCACCGACTGGCGCCACAAATTGGTCAAATCGGCCAACTTGGTCTCGCCTTGCGCGGTCAGGCAATAGTATTTGCGAGGTCTGATATCACCTTCCTGAACCCACTTCGCATCCATCAATTCTTCACGCTTTAAACGGTCAAGTAACGGATACAAAGTACCTTCAGTAATCGCGGTTGATTTAAAACTCTGCAATACCTTCAGTAGTTCTAGTCCATATAAGGTGCGGTCCTTCAACGCCGCCAGGATCACCAGCTCCAGTGAACCTTTGCGAAGTTGCACCTCCCATTTTTCCTGCGATTTGTCATCTGTGGTCATTGGTCGCTCTTCAGTTGTGTTAGATCCATACGGCTGCATGGCACAGCATTCACTCGCTGCATGCTGAATGTTCAGGGTATCAGGCAATCATTCAGCATCACATTATACTTTGCATTACATAGTATGGTGCTAACCATAGCCTGAATGCTTTACAAGATCAAGCTCCTTGCGGCACAGTTGGCAACAATTCTGCTGAATAAAACCGCAAACAATGTCAGGTCGCACTGCGTTAGAGTGCTGTGACCGGTCAAGCTCAACATGAGGAACAGGATGAAAGCACAAACGTCGATGCAATATCAGCAACGCTTACAGCGAGTGATTGATTATATTTATCAACATCTTGATGCAGATTTGACGTTAGAGCAGCTGGCTGAACAAGCCTGGATGTCGCCTTATCACTTTCATCGCACGTATCGCTTGTTGGCGGAAGAACCGGTCAACATGACAGTCCGGCGACTTCGGTTGCAATCGGCGGCAGGCCAACTGTTACGCAGCGAATTGTCGTTGCTGCAGATAGCACGGCAGCTGCGGTATGGCAGTGCTGAAGCGCTGAGCCGGGCTTTTCGAAAACAATACGGCGTCAGTCCGCAAGCTTACCGGCAACAACATAACCAGCAATTGCAAGCGGATGCACGTACAGAGGAGTTTCATAACATGATGGTACAACCCAGCGCTCAACCTCAAATGCAGAATTATCCAATCGAGATCCAGCCCTTTCAGGCAGTGTCCTTAATAGGGATGGCACATCAGGGTGACTACCTTGGTATCGGCCAAACCTTTGACAAACTGGCATTGCTGGCCGGCGAAGCAGACTTATTGGACTCCGATAGTCGCTTTTTTGGTCTTTATTACGACGATCCGCTCACCGTGCCATCACACGAACTTCGCGCTCTGGCTTGCGTCAGCGTGCCAGCGTCGCTGCAGCTTGACCCGGCGTTGCCCGGCGCTGAAAAACTACAATATCTAACCTTGCCGCAAGGCATCACAGTGAGTTTGTTGTTTCAGGGGGATTACGCGCAACTGGAGCAACCCTACAATTGGTTGTTTGGGCAGTGGTTACCACAAAGTGGTGAAGAGCTGGCCGATTTTCCGCCATTTGAAGAGTATCTGAATGACGTAAAAGACACGCCGCCAGCTCAGCTATTGACGCAAATGCGTTGTTATTTAAAACGCTAACCCAGCAGGAATAACATCTGCCACCGGGCAAAGTGCCATGTCGTGATCTACGAGGTGGCACTGTAGCGCTATGAGCAATTAATCACTCAGAATAATCACCAAAATGACGACTAAACCGCCAGCGCCTAATTGCGCCAATGTGAGTAACGGTGATATGGCATTAGAGGGTAATAACAGGCTGTTGCCCCAAAATGTCAGGCCACAGGCCACTAGAGTACAGAGAATAAAAGTCAGGGTTCGGCGCTGTTGCCATAACCATACTCTGAGTTTCTGCCGGAAGGTTAGTTTCAGCATCATTCGTTGTTCCTATCCAGCGCATCACGCGCTTGTTTGATATAGGTTTTTACACTGCCAAGCGGAATCTGCAGCAGCTGCGCAATTTCGCCATGTGAATATTCAAAAAATTCCGAGCAAATGAACACTTGCTGTTGTTGGCTCGATAACACCGCCATCAACTTGGTCGCGTCTAATTGTGCCGCAATATTGTCGTGATGCACCCAATCATCCTGCTGGCCAGAAAACCAGCGCTCTTTTAAGCGGCTGAAGATATTTCCTGAACGTTTAGCCTGCAGCATTTCATTGATGGCAATGCGTAATAACCAAGTCGAGAACTGTGCCTGTTGCTTAAAATGCTGAATATGCAAAAAGGCTTTGACGTAGGTTTCCTGCATCAGATCATCCACTTCGTCCCGTTGTTCTGCCGATTTAAACGCTAAAAAAGCCCGTAATTTCGACTGATGTCGACTAAACAGCTCATTAAAAGCAGCAGTATCACCCGACACCTGAACAATTGCGACCAGCTGTTCAACCGAAGCTTGTTTTAACGACACTCAGCCTACCGCCGCCGGTCGAGTCTGGCCAGCAACAGAAATGCCAAACCAAACAACCCGGGTAAAATGGCGATGCCGTTGAGGGCATCATTAAGGTCGAGGTTGCCGTTCTTCCGAAAGTCGGCAAAATACGAAAACGCCAACACGCTGGCCGAAATCACCAGCAGGAAAATACCTTTGCGCACATCAGCGTTGGTGGAAAAAAAGTGTGTCGCCACTTCACGAATGGTTTCCGGCGGCAACGGTGCCTGCTGCTGTAATGTCCGCTCAACCATCTGCAAAAACAGCTTTTTTTTCTTGTACTTATATAGCAGCAACAAGCCGATTGCCATCACCAGCGCACTGAAAAAAATCAGGGGCACCAGGATTTCCGCCCACTCTTGTCCGTTCATTTTGTACCGCTTACCTTCTTTGCCACAGTTCAGCACCAAGGTACAGTTGCGGCAATAGTTGTTCAAGTACCGGCATTGAGTTATCGCCATTCATAAAAATAACATAGCCATTGCGACTTTCTGGGAAAAACACCGCGGCCGTCGACACGCCAGGATCTCTGCCGGTATGCAGGAGAGCCGACTCACCCTCTGAAAAATCACTGAAAATCTCAAAGCCAAGACCAAATGCATGACGAGGCTGCAGGCTAACCTGCGGTTGTACCATCGCGGAATACAGTTGTGGCATAGCTTGTTGCTGCGCCAGCACAAACACCAGAAATTTGCTGTAGTCACTGACCGTGGTGATTAAATTCGCGGCGGCATTGGCTTCATAATATTTTTCCAGCGGTAACAGCTCACCTTTCACATCATGATTACGGGCATAACGGCTTTCATCGACTTCGGGCGTCCACCAAAAATGGGTGTCCGTCATACCAGCCGGGGCAAACACATACTGCTGCGCCAACGCTTCCAACGGCTGCCCGAATTTGTGTTCGAGTGCCCGGCGCAGATATTCAAAACCTTCGCCGGAGTATTGATGTTTACTCCCTGGTTGAAACTGAAACCGGAGTTTTTTGTCCTGCTCCAGATAACGCCAGTTGGCAAAACCGGTCTGATGCGTTAACACTAAACGCGGTGTAAGCAATAAATGCCGTGGATCAGCTTGCAGATCGGGATCGACCCAATTTACTGCCAGCGGTTCATCCAGTGTTAGCTTGCCCTCAGCAACCAGCCGCAAGGTCAATAAAGTCACGATGGGTTTAGTCAGCGACGCCACTTTAAACAAAGTATTTTGTGGCGCGGCCTGCCCTGGCGACAACTCGCCGTACACCTGCACGCTGTCAAGCACACCATTCTTCACAATACCTAAGCCAAGCGCTGGCACATGTTGCTGTTTTAGCAGAGTCTCAATAACCAACGCCGGAACTTGCGAAGTTGCTTGCGAAGCGGCTTGGGGAGCGGCTGGCGTGACAGGTACCGCTGACGATGGGGTGGTTGGTGTTGAAGAAGTTGATGTTAAAGGTATCGCCGGAAGTGCTGCTTGTGGCTCGGCCTCTGCCGGCTGATGGTCGTAACTTAGCACATCACTTAGCAACCAATCTTGCCCCTGCTTTAACCAAACCGAGGTAAACCGCGCAGAGCCCGTTAGTTGATCCGGCTTACCGGCTTCCCGCAGGTAAAACTGATGACGGCCATGCTGAATTGCGCCATACAATTTGCCATTTTGATACAACGGAAAAACACTCAGACTGCCGGCAATCAGCTTGCGGATGGGTTTATGCGCCGGATCACCGCACAAATACTGTTTAGTGTTTTTCATAAACAGTGCTTTGTCCTGAAAACCACCTTGATCATGATAAAACTTCAACGTCGGGCTAATGGTTGCTTCAAGGTAAGCGAAGTCACATTGGTTAAAGCCACGCTGAAAAAACTCAGCATCTTTTGCTGTTAGTTCTTGTTGAAGCGATATCTGTTCCGGAGTCTCGGAATGCTCAGTTGCAGTTGCAGTTGCAGTTGCAGTTGCAGTTGCAGGAAAAGATACCGCAACTAAGCTGGCAGTAAACAACAAGCCGCCACACAGCAGAGCATAGGTATTAAAAAAAACGGGTTTCAGGTTCATCATAGTTTCCTTTGAGTTGACTTGAAACTTAGATGCACGTCAGTATCGATTTGGATTTAACAATGACGAGTTTTTTTATAAAATATTTGAGGGATGCCGACATTCGTTCAAAAAAGGTCTCGATTCACGCATCCAACCCAAATTAAATTTTAGGGTTAAAAAAACCGGCAATCTGCCGGTTTTTTATTTATATCAACACTTTATTCTACCGTGACACTCTTCGCCAAGTTCCGCGGCTGGTCGACATCGGTGCCTTTAATGATGGCGACATAGTAGCTCAGCAGTTGCAGCGGGATGGTATAGATGATTGGC
>JAHJNE010000359.1 GCA_018820995.1 Gammaproteobacteria bacterium
TGCAAATTTCGTCGTACTGGTTGCCGGGCGATCCGGTCACCGTGAACTTATCACCAGAACAAAATGTGGCAGATTTTCTGGAAGAAACACAGCAAAAACACCCTGATCAAGAACTAAAAACTGCTTTAACCAGGTTATTGCCAAAGCGACTGGTGGAAAAATTATTAGAGCAAAATTTACTCACCAATCAGCCGTTAAAAGCGCTCCATGCCAAAAGTCGCGAACGAATCGCCGACTTGTTGCATCAGTTTGTATTTAAGCCCAATGGCACTGAAGGCTACCGCACCGCAGAGGTTACATTGGGTGGCGTTGATACCAACGAACTTTCTTCAAAAACCATGGAAGCGAAAAAGCAGCCTGGCCTCTATTTCATCGGTGAAGTGGTTGATGTCACCGGTTGGCTTGGTGGGTATAATTTCCAATGGGCCTGGTCGAGTGGTTGGGTGGCTGGGCAATACTGTTAGTTAGTTTTATCGATAGCGGTTAGCCTATCGGTCATACTATTTTTTCAGGTTCAGGTTCAGGTTCAGGTTCAGGTTCAGGTTCAGGTTCAGGTTCAGGTGAACAAGGGTAGTTTTGCTCCTACACAGCATTGTCAGGGTGATCCAGTGCTGTTAAATCCCTTCCCATTTAATCCTCAGCTCACAAAGGCGGTTTTAAGCGGTACAAATTACGCCAAGAGTAAAGCCTCCAACTCTCCATTGCACGGTGCGCTAGCCAGGCACTGCGCCAATTTGTCATTTTTGTTGGTTCAGCGTTGAGTCCGGTTTAGTAGAAAAAACTGGTTACTTTTATGTTAAATTTAAGGCAGGCTTACCATACAGCCGCAACGACCGTCGGCGTACTGGTGTTATCATTTCATTTAAAGTGAACAAAAGCATAAATTGGGCACTTACCACTGCGACTTAGAGTTGGGCATCGTTAAGTTGAATTGTCTATTGGAAATAGTTTATTACTGCGTAGTTGCTTGTATTTAAATGTTATTTTCTGGTCTATATTTCAGTTTTCACTTCTTAAATTGCCTGCTATTGCTCCGAGAGTCACTTCGTATTTATTGTGCTGGAGTTTGACATAAATATGATAAAAGTGTGATATTTAATATCGCCATGTTTCATTCTTACAGGTAGTTCTTAAAATCGTCATCGATATGAATGTCCTTTTCATTCATATATGTAAATTTTTATGATGTATTTGATGGCAGCAAACATTTATTAAGGACTGAAAATGAAAAAATATTTACATGGAACATTATTTGTTTTAGTCGCTTCATTGTCATTTCACGTTTTTGCCATGCCAAAATTAAGTTGTACGTACAAATGGGTCAACGGTGAAGTGAAAGTGATTAAGTGCTGTGACGATTCTGGCACTTGCCAAGATATGTGATCTAGATGAGACCTGAGCTTTTAGCTCAGGTTCTTTTTAAGGGACGCTATGAAATTATTTTATTCACTACCACTACTGATGTTCGCTGGGTATGCATTGGCTGCCGATATCACCATGATGACAAAAGAACATTATCGCAGTGTCTATGATCGGATGATCAAACAGACTTATCAAGACGATTCCTTTATTGCCAGCATAGGCGGGTTCGCTTGTCCATCTTTACTAATCTACTCTACGGTGCAGCAAAGGTTTGTCAGTGATGAAGTAAAGTTTCAACTGCTTGAATTGGACAAAGCAAACAGTCGAATTCCATTAACAATAGTGCCTGCATTGATTGCAAACCGACCGAAGAATCACCCGTATTTTAGTCAGTTAGCACCAGAAAAACTGCTTGAATTCTTACCCGAAGCTGATTTAAAGAACGACTATATTACGTTTTTTTGCAGTAAAACCAAAGAAGCGGCGCTAAGTACAGAGGGTTTACTGGCTAAATTTATCAAAGAAGGTTCGGAAGACCATAATCACATTCATACACTGGATTTAATTGAGCATTTAGATTTGATTGTCCAAAAACAGAATCATTGGCAAGTGCTTATGTACCGTAATGAGGATTAATTTTGATGAAACCAATATTAGGAATTTTGTTGGTGATTGTACTCGCTGCTTTTGCCGGAAAGAAAATTGCAAGCATTGTCAACGCGAATGATCGGATCATTCAGGGCGACTATAGCTCTTTAGTTACTCAAAGGCCGGTACTTTACATTGCGGAACAATGTCCGGCCTGTAAGGAAGCGATTAATTTCATCTCGAAAAATAACCTAGATTTTGAAGTGAGATCTTCAGCAAGTTACCCAGCATGGATTGAAGATATGACCCAACTTGGAATCAATGAAATTCCGCTATTAGTCTATTCTGACAGAGCTGTGCTTGGTTTCACTCCGGAGCAATACACTGCACGTTAAAATGTCATGTATCCGATTGCTCGCTATTTAGCCAGAATGACCGGGCTCTAACAAGGAAGGTATGCAATGAAACAGGAAGGTAGTCTGTGAAAATACCTGATGATCGTCGATGGTTTGATTTCAACAGGCGCACTCTGCTGTTTGCCCTGTGTGTTCTTGGCATTCCAGTCGTTGTGTATGCATTTTGGCCAAAACGTCCACAAGCAACGGAGTTTATGTTGGCCTCGCCTGTCACAGCCAGAATTAATACAACCATTCATGCCTATGGCAGTCTGCAGCCCAAAACCCGATATAGCATTATCAGCCAGATAAATGGCAATGTGGAGCAAATCCACTTACGGCCAGGTGATGTGGCGAAGGCAGGCGAAATAATTATTACACTGAGTAATCCAAAACTGACCAGGGAAGCAGAAAAAGCACAGCTTGAATGGCTTGCAGAACAGGCGAATCTACAAAAACTACAAGCAGGCCAGTTAAATGCCATTTCCGTACAGCAGTCGCAGGTGAAGCTGGCCCAATATGAATTAGCGCTAGCCGAAAACCGGCTGAAAGCCAATAAAACGGTGTATCAACAACAAGTTATCTCCAGGCTGGATTTACAACAGACTGAATTGGCCTATGAAAAAGCTCGGCTGACATTGGCAGATTTACAACAGTTGCAGCAAACCTTGCAAACAACCCATCAAGCCGAGCTCACCGCTTATCAGTACATTTTGCAGCGTGCTGAAAAACAATATGAATTATTGCAAAACGACATCAGGCATCTGGAGATCCGGGCTGGGATTGATGGTTTAGTCAATAAACTCAATACCGATCTGGAAGAAGGGCAGAGTGTCGAGGCAGGAACCGGATTGGGACAACTGGCTGATCCGACGAGCCTGTATGCGCAACTTCGGGTTCAGGCAAGTGATATCACCATGCTGGCGAATCAGCAGGTGGTTGAAATTAATATTAAAGATCAAATGATGGCCGGTGTTGTACAGCGAATTTCACCGCAGGTAGACAACGCGACCGTCGAGGTAGATGTCCGCCTGACCGAGTCCTTACCAGCCAATGCCATGTCCAATATGGCCATCTCGGCCATCATCAGAGTACAGGCTAAGCAGCCTAGTCTCTTGCTAAAAAAACCACCACATATTAAACATGCTGGACCGAATGTGTTACTTATTGCGGCCAATAAAGATGGTGATGCAACAGATTATCAACCACGCCAAGTTCAGATTGGTTGGGTAGGTACGGATCAAATCGAAGTATTAGACGGGTTAACAAGCTCGGATTCGGTGGTTTTAGCCGACCCAGCACAGTTTGGAATGTCGCAACATGAGTGAATTATTAATTCAGTTAACCGATGTTGGAAAGAGCTATCAGCAAGGGGCAACAGAGCTTGAAGTATTGCAACAGATTAATCTGCAAATTTACCGCGGGGAGTCTGTTGCTATTGTGGGTCAATCCGGTAGTGGCAAATCGACCTTGCTGTCGATTATTGGTTTGTTGGAAAACTTGGGCGTTGGGCGATATCTGTTGTGCGGGCAAGATGTCACGACTTTGTCGGGTTATCAGCTAAGTCTGCTTCGTAACCGCCATTTAGGCTGGGTCTTTCAGAATTTCAATTTGGTGCCTGAATTGACCATCGCTGCCAACGTCGCTTTGCCATTGCGCTACAACCCGAATTATCAGAAAAAGGATTACCGCGCTCTGGTAGATGCAAAATTAGCGGTGGTCGGATTGACCGACAAAGCCGAAAGTTATCCGGGGCAGCTGTCCGGTGGACAGCAACAGCGTGTCGCTATCGCCCGAGCACTGGTGACCAATCCGGATATCTTGTTGTGTGATGAGCCCACCGGCAACTTGGATTCCACGAATAGCGAAAACATTATTAAGTTATTGCTAGAGCTGAATCAGCAAGGTACGACCGTGTTACTTGTTACCCATGATCCAGCGCTCGCAGCACGCTGTAGCAGAACCATTCAGATCAGTGATGGCCGTATCAGCGATGTCGTGCCAGGAACCAGGTTGAGTGCGGTGAGGATGAGCGATGTTAGCTAACATCTTACACCGTATATTCCAACACTTCATATTACTGGATGACATTCGATATGGCTGGAGGTTGTGGCGATTTGAGAGATTACGCTGGTGGTTTTTGGCGCTGGCTTGGGGTTTGTTCTGTGGACTATTAGTGATCGTAGTGCAACTCGCTAACCGGTTAAGTGATGATCGGCCGGGTTGGGCTGGCACCAAGGAACCCTTGTACACATTGTCATATAGCCTGCAGGGGCAAATGATGAGCAGTAAAGGAAATCATTTGAATTTAATTGCTTTTACTACCGGCGTTTCCGATTACAGCAAGTTTGTGATCAGCAATAAACAAGTGATGTTTAATGGACAGCCGCAACAACTGAAACTGATGTTTTATGATGACGCTTTATTTCGCTTGTTAGAACCCGACCCCGTAATGCTTGCGCCTAATGGTGGTAGTGGTATCTATATCACTGCAGCTTTTAGCAAATCACAGTTACTATCAAAAAGCACAGTGCAAATTCAGCAGGCCGATTTACCGGTCAGCCAACTAAAGTCTGCGGATTTTGATAAATTTGCGGGCAAACCGGTTGATATGTATCTTCCAATGACTTATCTGGCGCAATGGTTTCCTTTTGTAACAGCGAACAGTACTGAAAGCCAAACGCTGTTGAATGCTTTGCCGTTGTATCATGCAATTATCAAGGTTCAGCCAGATTTCGTGCCACGAGCCAGCCAACAAAAATTGCAGCAGGCGATTGATCTAGTAATTGACGAAGTGGTGTCGATTAACCTAGCGCCACAAGTTCGATTGGTACCTGGTGTAGAACTATATCCTGAACAAAAGGCGGAGATTACCAGGCAGCTTTGGTTGTTGAGCGCCATGTTATGTGCTTTTTCCGTGATGTTATTCAGCAATTATTTTTCTGTAATGGCAAATCAGGCGGTGGTTCGGTCGCAGGAGTTTTCACTGCAATATGCCATAGGCGCGGCCCTGCCTCAACAGATTCGGCAGTTGTGTGGTGAAAATTTATTGTTTTTTATCAGTATATTCTTATTTGCCAGTTTTTTTGCTTATGGCATCCATCATCAGTTATATAGCAGCCAAATGTATCAGAGTTATTTTGGTGTTTCTGCTGCATTTTCATGGAAATTATGGTTCCTAACCTTGCTTGGATGCGAAATGCTGATCATCATCACAGCCTTGTTACCGATGCTGAATTTATTGAAGCAGCAACATTTTCAACGTACGCTTGGCGGGGTGACTAGATTGCAGCGGGTGCTGCTGCAATTGCAGTTTGTGGCTCAGGTATTTCTGACGATGACAGCACTCGGATTATGTTTTTCAGCGGCATATCAGGAATGGCAAAAACAACAAGTAAGTGTCATCGATAATCAGATAACCGGTTATCAACTCAATCGTCAGGACGGCAAATTATTTTCACTGCCTGACCCCATAGTGCGTGGGGACAGTAAAACGATTGCGGTTTCGTCAGAAGCCTTAGTCCGCCAACACGCCCCTTTTTACGCGAGCCAGTTATTAGGGCTGCAGACAGTGACGCCTGTGTATACTGATGCGATGTTTGTCAGTGATAATTATTTTGCGCTGCTGGACGCCAAAATGGTAGTGCCCGGTAGAACAGGGCTGCAGCAAGTGGTCATTAACCAGACATTGGCAGATAAGCTAGCGGTTGGGAGCAATGTCCATTCATTAATTGGAAAAAGTATACAAATCGCAGACATGGCGCAAGGCGAACAACTACAGATTGCCGGTATTGTGCAGGATATTCCTCACGCGGGCACCAGACATAAGCATTTGCCGATGCTCTACCGCTCGTTGCAGGATCAACGTTTGAGTGCTGGGCCCTTGTATATATACAGTCAGACTGAACAAGTACCGGATACCTTGCTGGTGTTGACCAATCAAAATAGCAGTCTAGTCGCCGTGACGCCCTTGGGTCAGTTAACTGCGCAGTTATTAGCTCTTGATGGCGCCGGCACCGGACTTTTTATGCTGACGATGCAGGTGACAGTTTGTATTGTTGTGTTAATAGCACTTGGTTTGTACTATCAGGTCAACACGCAGCTGACGAATGACCGGCAATTGTTTGGTTTGCAACTCGCCATGGGGCAACGACGTGGGCAACTCGGACTCGAGTTGTGTCTTCGGCATTTGATACTGTCAGCTATCGCGGCGGTCTGTTTTATCGGATTGATGGCTGTTTTAGCGACGTCAGCTGAAGCGTTAAATTTGTCACTGTTGTCAGCACTACCAATAACATTCACAGTCTTGTTGGTCGTCAGTAGTATCCTGCTGGTGACAGGTTTGGCTGTAGCAAATTTAACCCGACCATCATTACGTCAGTTGTTGGCGCCTTAGACACCATCATTGGAGATTTGTAATGTTGATAAAACAGTCATTTAAAAATTGAGTACTTGGATTAATATGCGACAAAGTTGTATCTAATTGGTATTTGTTGTCGCCGACAGATTTATCGAGAGGTGATACCTCGAATTTTTTGGAAGTGTTAACTTCGACAAGTTAAGATTCGTAATCTTGGTATTGCAATAAGAAAACGCCGATACCAGACAAATGACTAGTCTAAAAATTTATCATTTGTTTAATTGAAAATTTTATTTTGTGAAATTTTCTAGCGTGTATTCGGTATGAAATGATAGCTGCGTCATTGGAAAGCTTGGTGTAAAGCTTGGTTTGCGCAACAACTCCGATGACTGTAAGGTAGCAAGTGAGATGATGGTTGCTGAGCTATAGTTAACCTTCCAATTGACGGAGGTGATGCGATGGCCACGGTTTCTGAAAATGCACTTAGATTGATACGTTCTCACGCCATAGATGCTTATCAGGCGGAGCAATTTTATCAACAAGGATTATCTTGTTTTGGGTCTGATCAACTGTTTTCCCAATGGTTGACCAGCAGCAATGCCTATACTATGGGTCAAGCACCCATCAATGCCTTATCGGCAGAGAATGGCATCCAGTATCTGACAAATTTGATGTACCGGATGCAGGGGGATAATTATCAACCTTAATCGATATTTTCGGTATGTGATGCCTGCGACATTCCTGGCAAAGATGCAAATAATAAGGGCTGCAAATGCAGCCCTTATTGATTATGGCATTTGCCTTATCGCGTGTGATTACGCGTACATCCGGTCAAAGATATTCAGCAATGCAGGTGCTTTTTCTATGGTGACCGGATTTAAGTGCAGCCTGGTGGTGATTTCACGTGCTGAAATAATGCCACGGATCTGGTGGCTATCACGGTCAATGACCACACAATAGGCTTCACCTTTTTGCTGAAGTGTATGTAATACATCACCAACGCTGCAGTGCTGGATTTGCTGGTAAGACAGCGCCATGACTTCATCGCGTGGCCGCATTAAATCTGCTACCCGCAAGTCTGTCGCTTTGACATCTTTGCTCACATGCTGCATCAGATATTGACTTGTAAAGTGATCATTACTTAACACTCCAACCATCTCTTGCTGGCGGTCGACCACCAATTTTAACCAGCTATGCTCCTGGCGCATCATGTCTTCCGCTTCCACCGCATTGGTGTCGGCATCAAGTAACATCGGGTTGCTGGTACGAAAATCGGTGAAAATGCTCAGTGCCGGTGATGTTAAATTTGCATCCTGGAATTCGGCTGGTTGGACTAAATGGTCAACTTGATCAAGGGTATAAACAGTTAAATTTCTCATATAAACCTCAATAGCAATGACTCAGGAGGCAGTCATCGCAAAATTTCTAATCACTGAAAATGGCGCCGACTTCATAGTCAGGGCACGACAATTTAAAAAAATAACAAGTGAGTGATTAGCTGAAGCTTGGCGGAGCGCGGGGTTGTGCCAGTAATCTGGCGAA
>JAHJNE010000360.1 GCA_018820995.1 Gammaproteobacteria bacterium
AAAAAAGAGGGCGCATCAGCGCCCCCAAAAGTCCACCAGGTTTGGCAAAGTGGTTCGTTGTTATTAAAACTTATAGGTGTAACGTAAAGTCCAAACGCGACCTAACCAATCATGCACTGAACTGGCATAGCCATTGGTTGGTGATGAAGCGTAAGGCGGCTCTTTATCTGTCAGATTACGTACGGTAAATTGCAGTTTGTTCTGATCGTTAAAGTGATAGCCAAGGCTGGCACTTAAAGTTAACCAACTATCGACGGTCTCATTATCAAACTTGAAATCACCATCACCTAAAGAGCTGGTGTAGTGCGCGGACACGCTGGCGTTCCAGTCATTGAATGACCAATCAACCCCAGAATCTGCCACAAATTCAGGACGGGCGATTTCACTGGCACCACTAAGTTTGCCTAATAAATCTTCAGCTGGATCATCTTTGGTTAATTGACGTTCGTAGCTTAAAGTGCGGGTTGCAGCAAAATAGGGCTTAAAGTCACCCACAGAAGTTGCAAGTTTATAGTCAATTTTGACGTCAACGCCATCAGTTTCCTGTGCGCCAACGTTAAAAAAGCCGGTCCGTAAAAAGACCAGATCGTTGCCTGCATCCATCACACAACCAAAAGCACTGCCTAATGCCGCCTCAGAAGTTACTTTAGGCGCAGTACCATCAATACAGGCTTGTAGTGTGGTATTGGCGTCGACATCGACGATATCGGTATGCTCGTAGCGCCAGTAATCGACGGTCATGTTCAGATTGTCGGTCAGATTCCAGGATAAACCGATGTTCATCGCTTCAGAGTTTTCAGCACCTAAGTCCAGGTTACCTAACGTTTCTTGATCATATTCCAGCTCGCCCGTCGGGTTGCCGTACGCACCACATAAAGCACCAAAAGGTGTACCGGCACCACAATCGATATAGTTCGACCCTAAAGATGTACCGGCGCCTAGTTCTGACAACGAAGGTGCCCGAAAGCCGGTGCTCCAGCTAGCGCGTAAGATTAAATCGTCCGTGGCCCTGTAGCGCAGAGATACTTTTGGATTGGCATCGCCGCCAAAATCACTGTAATGATCGTAACGGATGGCCGTGATGGCATCGAGTTTTTCCGTTAAAGGAATATTAAACTCGCCATAAACAGCATATTGCGTGCGGTCAGCGGCTGCATCACTGGCGCCTAAGGTGGTTACGCCGCCACTT
The DNA here is from genome assembly GCA_018820995.1 of Gammaproteobacteria bacterium. Lineage (GTDB taxonomy): Bacteria > Pseudomonadota > Gammaproteobacteria > Enterobacterales > Alteromonadaceae > Pararheinheimera. Next base: position 1,190 of record JAHJNE010000360.1, read on the forward strand.
TGTGCAATGGCTGCCGGGCGGTCGAAAATATCTTCACTACGAAATTCTCCGCCAAACACCGCTTTAATCGCACCATTCTCTAAATCGTAGAGATCTCCTGCGATATTAAAATCCCAGGAAAACACTTTAGATTCACCGACGCGTGGCGCCGCTTCGCGTAAGCCCGCAACAACAGATGGATCGGTATCACGGCCTAAATTAAAAGGGTTAAAGGTACCATTGAGAGCCGCGGCACGCATTCTGTCGACACTAAAATAACCAGACGTATGGATCACTTCGTTTTCAGATTGACCCACAGTAGCGGCAGTTTCCCATGACCAGTCATTGAGTTCACCACGAAGGCCTGCCAATAAGCGGTAGCTTGTTGCGTCGTATTCCTGAGTACGAACTTCCGGATAACGTGAGCGAACCCGGATATTATTTACTGTACCATTTTTGGCATCTTCGGCTTTGGCCCACGCTGGAATAGTTGCCAGATTGCCGGGCAGGGTATAATCAAACGAACCAGCAGAATCATAAGCATGACCAGAGTTTGCCTGATACATCACTTCTGCGAAAAACTCCTGATCATTGGCCATCCGGTAGATGTGATTCAACGTGGCGCCGATATTGGTGGTGTCCGGTTGAATGGCTCGTTCATTTACATAGTCATATTGACAACGACTGCCACCATTACTTTTGTTGCTACCACACCAATCTTCCGCGAAATCTTTGCCATCGATGGTCACTCGGGTTGAAGATTTAAAGGTGACATCAATAGGGCGGTCGCTGTTCATCAGTTTTTCGCGATCGTAGTAGTCGATGACCAGCGTAGTATTGCTGTTGGCGGTGGCAAAACCACCGGCATAAGTGAGGTTTGTGCGGCCAAAATCACTGCTTGCGGTGTCATCGCCGTACATTGCCGATAACTCATGGCCTTCAAAGTCTTTACGTAAAATGAAGTTAATAACGCCGGCGATAGCATCAGAGCCGTAAACGGAAGAGGCGCCATCGGTCAACACTTCGACACGTTCAATCGCTGACATCGGAATGGCATTGACGTTGACGAACGAATCAAAACCATTTGAGAATGAGTCGACAGCTACCCGACGACCATTCACCAGTACCAGTGTTGAACTGGAACCTAAACCACGTAAACTCACACCGGCTGCACCGGGCGGAGTGCCGTCAGAACCAGCAACATTGCCGTTGTCAGTGAACGTACCGGCGCTAGACGCTTGTGGTAAGTCCTTTAAGAAAGCTGACACACTGTCGTAACCTTTCTTGATTAAATCATCTTTGGTAAATACTTGAAGCGGATTTGCGCCTTCCATGTCTACGCCTTTTAAGCGTGAACCTGTGACCTCGATTTGCTCGATTTTTTTCGCAGCTAATTCTTCTTCGCTTGTTGTTACCTGTTGTGCCAGCGCTGGCTGTATACCCGCTAAGGCAAGTAAGGTGGCGGCGAACAACGTATTATATTGAAAGTGTTTGTGCTTCATTTTTGCAAATTTCATAACATTCCTCAGGACTTATTCGTTGCCTTTAGGGCAATCTTGGGTGATTTATCGAACAATCGAATAAGACACAGAGGGTATTATCCTGTGCTTTTTGCGATCCTAAGGTGACACGCTCAGGGTGATCGGCAAAAAGCAGCTTTGCATCATTCGCGCAAACGAATTAAGCAATAAGCAAGGATGATATTGGAAATTTGATATCCAAAACCCTCTGCATCAGGCAAAGGGGTGGCTAATTATTAAACCACTCGGATAGATAATAAGGAGAGTAATAGTAAGAGCTAAGATTGGCAGCAAGCTTTTGCATCTTCTTCTCCTTATCAAGTTGAATTGGGGGTTGGTGTGAGTTGACGAAGATGAATCAGTTCAAACTTTGTCCTCGCAGCAAAATTGTCTCTTTTGCCAAAGGTTGTCAAGTGAATTTTTATAACGCATCTTAGGCTGTTGAATTGTCTGCCTTTATTGTTTTTTGCATTTCCCTTTTTACGCTACAGATGTCACAAAACAGCGGAAAGTGTACCGATAGAATTTCGTTGCGCTATCTTGACTTCAATCAAATTCAAACGTACATTTCAAACACTTGTTTAAATATACCAGCTGATATGACCAGTAAACAAAATACCCAACAGAAAATTCTAGATGCCGCAGAAAAACTGTTCGCAGAAACCGGTTTTTCGGCCACGTCGTTACGGCAAATTACCAGTATGGCGGAAGTAAATCTGGCGTCGGTCAATTATCACTTTGGCTCAAAAAAAGAACTGATCCAAGCCGTGTTACAACGGTATTTATCTTTGTTGATGCCACGGCTTGACCAAGAGTTCACGCAATTGCTGGCGTCTCAACATCACAACGATTTGGGAAAAGTATTGTCAGTATTTGTGATACCGCTACTCGAACTCAATAAAGTGCAAAACCGCGGTACAACACTATTTTTACAATTACTCGGTCGCGGTTATACCGATGTGCAAGGTCATTTGCGTTGGTTTTTCAACCATCATTATGGCCGGACGTTGGACAAATTTGTGCTACTGGTACAGCAAAGTTGTCCGGCGTTACCCGCCAGTGAAATCTTCTGGCGGTTACATTTTTCACTGGGCACCATTGTTTTTACCATGGCGTCCAATGAAGCGCTCAAAGACATAGCAGCAGCAGATTTTAATGAAATTGTGGAAATTGATGGAGTGATCAAAAGATTGATCCCTTATCTGGCAGCCGGGATCGCTGCACCAATGCAGACAGCGGGTTAAACCACTGTTTTTAAGTTAGATGTGATCGTTTGTTTGACTCCAACCTCTGAAAAAGGACCAACCTTATGTTTATTTTATTATTACTGGTCATCGCTGTGGTGGTCATCCTGGCGGTGCCGGATATCCGGCGCAACCTGGTGACCAAACCTATTTTTGCTGTGTTTAAGAAAATTCTGCCACCGCTGTCTGACACTGAACGTGAAGCGATGGAAGCAGGGGATGTCTGGTGGGATGGCGACTTATTTAAGGGCAATCCGGATTGGTCAAAACTGCATGCGATCCCAAAACCGCAATTGTCCGCTGAAGAGCAGTCTTTTTTAGACAATGAAGTCGAAACCTTGCTGCAAATGTTGGATGATTACAAAATCGTCAACGAAACACGCGATTTACCAAAACCGGTGTGGGACTACATCAAAGGCAATGGTTTTTTCGCGATGATTATCCCGAAGTCTTTTGGTGGCCGTGAATTCTCTGCTATTGCCAATTCAACTATTGTTTCCCGTATCGCCACCCGTAGCTTAACAGCAGCGGTCACCGTGATGGTGCCGAACTCTTTAGGCCCCGGTGAACTGCTGATGCATTACGGTACCCAAGAGCAAAAAGACCGCTGGTTACCGGGTCTGGCAGCGGGTACTGAAGTTCCTTGTTTTGCCTTAACTGGCCCGGAAGCTGGTTCTGATGCGGGTGGTATTCCGGATACTGGCGTGGTGTGTAAAGGCATCTACGAAGGCAACGAAGTACTGGGTATTCGCCTGAATTGGGACAAACGTTATATCACGCTGGCGCCGGTGGCGACGGTATTAGGTCTGGCCTTTAAGTTGTCAGATCCAGAGAAGTTGATGGGCGACAAAGAAGAACTGGGGATTACCTGTGCTTTGATCCCGGTTTCGCACCCTGGTGTGCAAATTGGTGACCGCCATTTCCCAATGAACATGGCCTTTATGAACGGCACTACTGCCGGCGAAGATGTGTTTATTCCGCTGGATTGGATCATTGGCGGACCGTCATTTGCGGGTCGTGGCTGGCGGATGCTGGTTGAATGTTTGTCAGCAGGCCGCGGTATTTCATTGCCAGCACTTGGCACTGCAACCGGTCATCTAGCAACCCGGATGACAGGTGCTTATGCATACGTACGTCAGCAGTTTGGAATGTCGATTGGTAAGTTTGAAGGTGTTCAGGAATCGTTAGGCCGTATTGGTGGTTTAACTTATAGCCTGGAAGCAATGCGGGTGATGACTGCCGGCGCGATCGACTTAAAATTAAGTCCATCTGTCGTGACCGCAATAGCTAAATACCATATGACCGAAATGTCACGTACTTTGCTGAATGATTCGTTTGATATTCATGCTGGACGCGCGATTCAATGTGGTCCGAAGAACTACCTGGCGCATGGTTACATGGGCGTACCAATTTCCATTACCGTGGAAGGCGCGAACATTTTAACCCGCAACCTGATGATTTTTGGTCAGGGTGCTACCCGTTGTCATCCTTACGTATTAAAAGAGTTAGAAGCAGCGGCGAATCCAGATGCACAAGCAGGTCTGCTGCAGTTTGATGAGTTGTTGATGAAGCACGTTGGTTTTGCTCTTGGCAATACCTTTGGCGCTTTATTTCAAGGCTTGACGGTGGGTGCTTTTAATAGCTCACCAGTGGGCGGAGAAACTGCGAAATACTACAAGCAATTAAGCCGGATGAGTAAAGCCTTAGCCTTAAGTGCTGACTTTTCGATGCTGATGCTAGGTGGTGATTTAAAACGTAAAGAAATGCTTTCTGCACGATTGGGCGATGTATTAAGTCATTTGTATATTGCTTCTGCGGTGCTGAAATTCTATGAAGATAACGGCCGTCAGGTTGCTGACTTACCCTTTGTTCATTACAGCGTACAACGCAATTTATATGAAATTGGTCGTGCTTTTGCTGGGTTCTTTAGTAACTTCCCGAATGGTTTTGTCGGTGGCTTATTAAAAACTCTGGTATTCCCGTTTGGTATTGGCTATCAGATGCCGAATGATGACGTGTCGATGCAAATTTCTGATGCGTTATTAAAGCCAAGTGTGATCCGTGATCGGTTAACGCACCTATGTTATCTGGGCGATAGCAAAGATGATCCAACCGGTTCAATGGAGCAGGCCTTTATTGCTGTGCATAATGCACAGCCGCTGATGAAGAAAATTTTCGCCGCGCAAAAAGAAGGCAAAATTGCCCGTAAGTTACCGCTGCAGCAAACGATCGCTAAGGCGCTGGAATTACAGGTATTAACCGCGGCAGAAGCCCAACAACTGGATGAAATGAACGCCCTGCGTTTTGATGCCATCAGTGTTGATAGTTTCAAACCCGGTGAATTAGAGGGGATGGCGCTTAAAGGCTAATCCTTACTTTTAAGCTTTCTTCTTCAAAATAACAAAACCGGCGTTTGCCGGTTTTGTTATTTCAGTCCCTTTCCCCCAGATTACGGTTTTTTTGTGGCAGCGGTTACGGTAAAGTAAAGCCCCTTATTAGCAATCGCTTATCTGCGAAATCCTTCAACCTTGAAGGTGCTGTACTTTAACCACAAGAGAACTCTATTTCATGATCGGCTCCGTTATGTTGGACCTCGCAGGTCCGGAAATTACCGCAGAAGAAAAAGAATTATTAGCGCATCCAGCTGTTGGTGGGGTGATTTATTTCACCCGTAATTACCATGATAAAGCGCAGTTAAAAGAGTTAGTCAAGCAAACCCGTGCCGCCAGTAAACAGCCGTTATTGCTTGCAGTTGACCATGAAGGCGGGCGGGTACAACGCTTTCGGCCAGAATTTACTTTAATCCCGGCGATGGGGCAGATCTGGCCCGGCGCTCAGCAAGACTTAGCAACAGCGGAAAAATTCGCCACTGAAATGGCCTGGTTGATGGCGGTTGAAGTATTGGCGCAGGATATTGATATTTCGTTTGCACCTGTTGCTGATGTGTGGGGCGCTTGTGATGTGATCCGTAACCGCGCCTTCCATGCTGACCCGGCCAAAGTGGTGGCACTGGTACATGCGTTCGCCAAAGGCATGCACGAAGCCGGTATGAAAACGACAGGTAAACATTTTCCAGGACACGGCAGTGTAAAAGAAGACTCGCATTTAGTATTGCCTGTGGATGGTCGCACTAAAGCTGAAATTGAACAGTTAGATTTAACAGTATTTCGGCAATTACAACAATTACAGGCGCTTGATGCCGTGATGCCTGCGCATGTAGTTTATCCGGCGTTTTGTGATCAAGCCGCTGGTTTTTCTAAATACTGGCTGCAGACTGTGTTGCGGGGCGAGATGCGGTTTGATGGGGTGATTTTCTCCGACGATCTTGGCATGAAAGGCGCACACCAGGCCGGTTCTTATCCACAACGCGCTGCAGCTGCTTTTACTGCGGGTTGTGATATGGTGCTGGTCTGCAACGACCGCGCCGGCGCGATTGAAGTCCTTGATGCTTTACCGCAGTCACAGTGGCAGCATAGCAGTGACCGATTAAGCCGGTTAAAACACAAAACGCATGTCACTGACACCATGTTAGCGCAGAGTCCACGCTACCGGGCTGCTGTTGAATTGGCCGCCAGATTAAAAGCATTGGAAATGACCGGCGGCGTGAGTGCTGCGGGTATTGTTGAGCGTTCCTAATAGGTATTTATGTGCGCGTTTGGAGATGCTTTCTGGACGTGCGCTGAGGTCGCAGACCAGCTGAATTTTAGTTAATGATTTAGCGAATGATTGAGTGAATGAACTTCATCAAGTTGATGCGGAGCGTTAGCCAATGCAGCTTCGCAGTACCAAATTCTTTTAACCTTTAAAAAGAAGCGAAAACCATGATTGAAACAACGATTGCAGGGTTAAGTTTACGTTTAGCCACGGCCAACGATGTGCCGCAAATTTTGCAGTTCATTCAAAATTTGGCCGATTACGAAAAACTATCGCATCAGGTCGTTGCGACCGAAGAAAAGCTGGCCGCTACTTTATTTGGTGATAAACAATTCGCTGAAGTCGTAATGGCTGATTATCAAGGCCAGGCAGCTGGATTTGCGTTGTTTTTCCATAACTATTCGACCTTTTTAGCCAAGCCTGGCATGTATTTGGAAGATTTGTTTGTTAACCCGGAACTTCGTGGTAAAGGGATTGGTAAAGCACTGATTACCTATCTGGCAAAACTTGCAGTCGAACGTGATTGTGGCCGTTTAGAGTGGTCAGTACTTGATTGGAATCAACCGGCGATTGATTTTTATCAATCACTTGGGGCTGAAATGCTGCACGACTGGCGCATTAATCGGGTGACCGGTGATACGTTAACCAATATGGCAGCGATGTTCCCGGGATAACTGTTTTTACGCAGAGCCAGGGAGAGCATCCAGCATATTTGATTGCAAAATAGCTTCGGTGCCATAACGCTGTTGTGTCGATCTAAATAAAAATGGGGCCATAGTTGAACACTGGCCCCATTTTCTTTAGCTGCAAATTATTTTGAAAGTGCGTCAATCAACTGTTTAACCGCCGCCATTTGTGGTCCTTTTTTAGTGGCATAGTTTTCTCCGCTGTAGCCCCACCAATCCCAGCAGCCACTTGGGTTTAACGGCGCCACTGAGCTTTTTTCTGTTTGTGGATACAGCACCACTAAATGATTGGTGTCCGCGTATTCATTGAGCCCGGTACCACGGGCATAGGCATCACCGACTGCACCAGCATATTGTTTACAGCCATGAAAACTGACATGTAACTGGCATTTCTGGCCTTTACTGCAACTTTGAGGGACATATAAATAACCCGTTTGTGCCAGTTGACCTTTAGCACCAGCGGCCATTTCAAATTGATTAATCAGATGTAAGGTGCCACTGGCTGCGACTGCTTTGGGAGCTAGTTTGGGAAGCAGGTGTGCCAGCATTAACCCTGCAGCATCATACTGACAGTTGCCCAGAAAAGGCGCTTCCGAGGTTAAACAATCGTTGCCGGAGGTGCTATTGGTCGGGAAATGGTGCGCGAACTTTTGGTCGTCTACATACCGGATATTGGCTGGTTCAACTAGGGTTTGATATTGCACCGCTAGTGAATCACTGACTGAACTGGCAACGGTGACATCGGCAGTGCCATGAAATAACCAGACTTTGTCATCTTTCAAATTTTGCAAATTGTCTATCGTACCGTCATATTGTTGCGCCTTTAAATAAGTAGCTGCGGCGGATAATTTGGGTTGACTATTGGCTTGGTTCAGGCAATTGCCAAAAGCAATTGCGAGGCTATTTTGGGCGCAGTAGAACGGACCAGCGGCAATGATTGCTGCGCCTTGAACTTGGTTCGAAAAAGCCACGTGAAATTGCGCCGCCATATAACCGCCCGACGATAACCCAGACACCGTGAGATCAGAGGCAAGGTTGAGTTTTGGCAATGGCGTTGTCGCTGCGGCCACAGAGGTAATGCCAAAAAAAGCGCTAGCAAGACAAAACAAAGGCGGTGATTTACGAACTAAAGGAAGGCGCATTTTTGGCAAGACGCTGCCAACGGTTGTTTGGTTCATACAGACTCCAGTCAATGGTCAAATA
>JAHJNE010000361.1 GCA_018820995.1 Gammaproteobacteria bacterium
AAGCCAGTCAACGCCAACTAAATGACCACCTAAAATACCTACTGCGGTAAAAATCATCGCCAGCAGTGGCATACAAACGACACCTGCCCAGAGCCTTGGCGCGATAACGCGGCGTAATGGGTCTACGGCCATCATCTCCATGCCAGACAATTGCTCCGTCGCTTTCATCAAGCCAATTTCTGCGGTCAGAGCGCTACCAGCGCGGCCAGCAAATAACAACGCAGTGACGACAGGTCCAAGCTCACGCAACAGACTTAACGCCACCAAGGGACCAAGCATTTGCTCAGCACCAAACTTGGAAAGTACGGTATACCCCTGAAGCGCCAACACCATCCCGATAAAAAGACCAGAAACAACAATAATCAATAACGATAAGACGCCAACGACATAAAATTGTTTTATATACAATGGCCACGCTTTGATTAAACGTGGCCTACCCCATAACGCGCCAGCCAACATTAAAGTTGCCCGACCAAATCCTTGAATGGTTGCTAGAGTCGCAGCACCCAACTGTTGTAATTGATTCAGCATCAAGCTTTTAACTCCATCAGCTCTTGCGCATAATCGGCCGCTTTAAAATGAAACGGTACCGGACCGTCGGCCAATCCTTGCAAAAACTGTTGTACCAATGGTGACTCATGCTCCCGCAGCTGTTCTGGCGTGCCATGACCAATCACTCGCCGTTCAGCTACGATATACACATAGTCGGCAATACTCATCACTTCATTGACGTCATGCGAAACGACAATAGAAGTTAATCCTAGAGCATCGTTCAACGAACGGATTAACCGCACTATTACGCCCATAGATATCGGGTCCTGACCGGCAAAAGGTTCGTCATACATAATGAGTTGAGGGTCAAGCGCGATCGCACGGGCTAACGCGGCGCGTCTCGCCATGCCACCGGATAACTCTGCCGGCATCAATTCGCGGGCTCCGCGAAGGCCAACAGCTTCCAGTTTCATAAGAACCATCATCCGGATAATTTCTTCCGGCAACTTGGTATGTTCACGAATAGGAAAAGCTACATTGTCAAAAACGGTCATGTCGCTAAATAGCGCGCCACTTTGGAACAACATACTCATTTTTTTGCGAGCCTGATATAAATCGCGACGCCCTAACTGCGGAATGTCAGCACCTTCAAACCAGATATGACCCGTCTCAGGTTTTAACTGCCCCCCAATTAAACGAAGCAAGGTCGTTTTACCAATGCCACTGGGGCCCATGATTGCAGTTACCTTGCCGCGAGCAAATTGCATGCTCATATCGTCATAGATAACCCTATCACCTCGGCTGAATGTCAGGTTCTGGATATCAACCAGTGGTTTAGCCACCGTTTTGTCCTTCATTGCTTCCAACTTATTTCCCTTTCAAGCGCTGAATTATCGCTTTCAAAACTGAGATCGATCGCAAAATGGCGCGCAATATAAATTCGGCAGCCATTGGATGCAACAGCGTTGTTGATTCATTCAACAGATTTTACCTGTTTTAACTGGACGCGTCCGTATATTAAATTGTAATAATCAGTTGCAAAAATCGAAATGTTTCGCATTTCTCGTTTTTTTTTGCAATTCAAAGATAGAAGCTGGAAAATATCGGTATAGCCGACACTGTTAACAAAGCCTGTTCCAGACAAACCGCTACTTTATACACGGTAGGGTTGCTTTCGTTGATACTCGTTCGCATTTTGTCGGAGTTAGCTGAATATCAGCTTAATAAAAGTTCAGGTTTTGCACCTGTGCCACTGGAGAATAGACTGTGACTATTGATTACTGTGCGAAAGCGCGTCAGGTTTTCGCCATTGAAGCTGCAGCAATTAACGGGCTGAATCAGTATCTGGATCAACAATTTGCATTGGTATGCCAGCGGATGTTCAGTTGCACTGGGCGGGTGATTGTCGTGGGGATGGGCAAATCCGGACATATCGCCAACAAGATTGCTGCAACATTGGCTTCCACCGGCACACCGGCATTTTTTGTCCATCCCGGCGAAGCCAGCCATGGCGACCTTGGCATGATCACCAAACAAGATATCGTTCTGGCACTATCTAACTCAGGTGAAACAAATGAAGTATTGGTCTTAGTCCCGGTACTTAAACGGCTTGGCATTCAACTCGTCGCGATGACGGGCAATCCAGATTCAACTTTAGCGAAACTGGCCGACTGGCATTTGTGTGTCAAAGTAGCAGAAGAAGCATGTCCTCTTGGGCTGGCACCAACAGCCAGTACCACCGCAGCTTTGGTGATGGGCGATGCGCTTGCGGTCGCATTACTCGAAGCGCGTGGTTTTTCTGCCGACGACTTTGCGTTATCCCACCCTGGCGGAAGTCTTGGACGACGATTGTTGTTGCGACTACAAGATGTCATGCATCAAGGGACACAAATACCTATTGTCGCGGCTTCAGCCACAATTAAGGAAGCTCTGTTAGAAATATCAGAAAAAGGCTTAGGTATGACCGCAATAGTAGCAACCGATGGTACACTGGCTGGGATCTTCACCGATGGCGATTTACGTCGGCTGCTGGACTTAAAAATTGATATTCATCAAACAGCGATTGCTGATGTGATGAGTAAAAACTGCGTGACTGCCAGACCCGAGATGTTGGCTGCTGAGGCTTTAAAAATTATGGAACAACGCAAAATCAATGGCTTAATCGTCGTGTCGGATGCCCACATTCCGGTCGGTGCCATGAATATGCATGACCTCCTGCGATCTGGAGTCATTTGATGACCACTCTATTTAGCGACTTATATCAGGCTCTACCAGCCCAAGTTGCGGAGCGGGCAGCAGAAATCCGTCTGTTAATTTGTGATGTGGATGGTGTTTTTTCTGATGGCCGGATTTATTTAGGAAATCAGGGTGAAGAACTGAAAGCGTTTCACACGCGCGATGGCTACGGCATTAAAGCATTACGTCATGCCGGCATTGAAGTTGCGGTGATTACCGGCCGAACCTCTGATATCGTCAGCGCCAGAATGAAGTCGCTCACTGTGCCTTATGTTTATCAGGGACAAGAAGACAAACTACCGGCGTTTGCGCAATTACAGCAACAGCTGCAAATTTCCCCATCACAAATTGCCTATATCGGTGATGACCTCTCTGATTGGAACGTCATGCAATATTGCGGCTTGGCTGTAGCAGTACAAGATGCTCACCCCTATCTGCGGCGGCACGCCCATTATGTCACAAGTCTGAACGGCGGTTTTGGCGCTGTGCGTGAGCTTTGCGATTTACTGCTGATTACCCAGCAAAAATTTGCGACATTTTCCGGCAGTAGCTCATGAAAAAACAATTATTCTGGTTTTTATTAGTTATCACCAGTAGCAGTATTTTATTCAGCCTGTTGATTGACGATGACAAACCACAGTCAATGGCAGTAGAAACCGAGCTACAACCAGATTTTATTGCCTACCAGCTCATTCGCACTAGTTTTGATGCATCAGGAAGTATGTCAGGGATGATCCGTGCGACCCAAATGTCGCATTTTGAGCAATTAGGTCAAATTCAACTGGAAGAACCCGCTTACACCATCTTTGAACTACAGGTCCCTAAGTGGCAGGTTAGTAGCAGCAATGGCGTCCTTTATCCGGACGACAAAGTAGTGCTGGAACAAAATGTAGTGTTGGAAAACCTGAAATCAGGTGAATTGTTTAATAAACTCGAGTCAGAACAACTCGAATACGTGTTTGATCAACAAGTGATTTCTACAAAACAGCAAGTGTTGATTTCAGGGGACGGCTTTGCCATTTCCGGCCAAGGCGTCCAGGTTAATCTGGTCACACAAAAACTGCAGCTCAATAAACATAAAGGAACAGTGTACCGTCATGATAAATAAAACTCTGTGGGCGCTGATTTTTAGTCTGTGCTCATTAACTGCTCAGGCGCAAAACAAAGACTTCGTCGAGCCAGTCAGTGTCAATTCCGATAATTTTGACGGTAGTGTCAAAGAGAAAAAACTGATTTATATCGGCAATGTTGTCGTCAAACAAGGCTCATTGCTGATAAAAGCCGACCGTCTTGAAGTCGATAGTTCTGCCGGTCAAGGCAAAGAAATCTTTACCGCCTTTGGTAACCAGGCGGTTTACTCACAATTGCTCGACGGTGATAAACCCATTCAAGCGATGGCTAATGAGATCCGTTACGAGGTTTCAACCAGACTATTGACACTGACCGGCAAGGCCGAAATCAATCAGAGTGGCAGCTTGGTTAAGAGCGAAAAAATTCAATATGATCTTGAAAAACAAAAACTAAATGCGGAAAGTGGCAAAGACACTGAACGCGTGACGACTATTTTCACTCCCGAGAAAAAATAACTTGAAAACACTTGTCGCCTCACACCTGGCCAAAAGTTACAAAGGCCGTCAGGTGGTCAAAGATGTCAGTCTGTCGGTCAACTCTGGGCAGATTGTTGGCTTACTCGGACCTAATGGTGCCGGAAAAACGACCACTTTTTATATGATCGTTGGGCTGGTTCCATCAGACAAAGGTACAATTTCTTTAGGTGGTAAAGATATTACCTTTGACCCGATCCATGCCAGAGCGCGTCAGGGCATTGGGTATCTGCCGCAGGAAAGCTCTATTTTCCGCAAACTGACGGTTTTCGATAATTTAATGGCCATTTTGCAAACACGCAAAGATTTAACTGATGATCAACGTGAACAAACCGCCGACGAACTACTAGACGAATTTAATATCACCCATATCCGCAGCAGCCTTGGTATGAGTCTGTCAGGTGGCGAGCGGCGCAGGGTTGAAATTGCCAGGGCGCTTGCTGCCAATCCAGCGTTTATTTTACTGGATGAACCTTTTGCCGGAGTCGATCCAATTTCGGTACTGGATATCAAAAAAATCATTCAGCATTTGCGTAACCGCGGTATTGGCGTGCTCATCACAGACCACAATGTTCGTGAAACCCTTGATGTTTGCGAAATTGCCTACATTGTTAGTCATGGTGAACTAATAGCTTCAGGTTCACCAGCTGAGGTATTAGCAAATCAGCAAGTCAGAGATGTATACCTCGGCGAGCAATTCAGGCTATAGTTAGCAAAAAGCCAGTTCGTACTGGCTGTCAGGAGCGACCAGAAGTACATGAAGCCATCTTTACAACTCCGGCTTGGACAGCAACTTACAATGACCCCTCAACTGCAACAGGCGATTAAGCTTTTGCAATTGTCGACCATTGAATTGCAACAGGAAATACAAGAAGCGCTGGACGCTAACCCGCTGCTGGAAGCCGATGATGAGTTCAATAACTACAACGAAAGCAGCTCCTCAGATCAAGCTGACCCCAGAGAACAAGCTGAAATTGACAGCTATTCCAGCGACGAACATTATGAACCGGAAGTGCCCGATACCAGTGAGGCAATGACCGAGCAAAACATCAAAGAAGACTTACCCCTGGATAGCAACTGGGAAGATATGGTGAGTGCTACCCCTGTTGCAAATACCTATAACGGTGACGAAGATACGGTATTTCAAGGTGAAACCAGCGAAACATTGCAAGATTATCTGCGCTGGCAAATGCGCTTAACGCCGTTCTCTGAAACCGATCTAACCATCGCTGAAATTATTATTGAAGCGATTGACGCGAATGGTCTGCTGACAATTAGTTGTGATGACATTCTGGAATCACTTGGTTTACCAGATATCGAAGCGGATGAAGTCGAAGCGGTGATCAAACGTATTCAACTCTTTGATCCTGTTGGCGTTGGTGCGCGGACTATTCAGGAATGCTTGCTGGTTCAACTCAGACAGTTTGACCCGGATACACCTTTTCTGGCTGAAACTTGCGATATTATTAAAAATTACAGTGAATATTTAGCGAATCGGGATTTCCGTTCTTTGATGCGGGTGACTAGACTCAAAGAAGATGACCTGCGCGAAGTGATGCGACTCATTCATAGTTTGAATCCACGGCCAGGTGCCGATGTCATTCGTGAAGAACAACAATACACAGTGCCTGATGTTTCGGTGAAAAAAATCAAAGGCCGCTGGATGGTTGAACTAAATCCGGACGCTTTCCCGAAAATTAAAATTAATGAGCAGTATGCGGCGATGTCCAGAAACGCCCGTAACTCGTCAGACAGCCAGTTTATTCGCTCGCATTTACAGGAAGCCAAATGGTTCCTGAAGAGCCTGGAAAGTAGGAACGAGACGCTGCTGAAGGTTGCAAACTGTATAGTGCAGCAGCAACAAGCGTTTTTTGAGCATGGTGAAGAAGCCATGAAACCGATGGTGCTGAATGATGTGGCTGAGATGGTTGGTATGCACGAGTCGACTATCTCACGTGTCACAACCCAGAAATTCATGCACACTCCCAGAGGAATATTTGAACTTAAGTTCTTTTTCTCCAGTCATGTAAGTACGGAGAGTGGCGGCGAGTGTTCATCGACCGCTATCAGAGCTTTTATTAAAAAATTGGTGGCAGCGGAGAATCCTGCAAAGCCGTTAAGCGATAGCAGGATGGCAGAAATTCTTTCTGAACAGGGCATCAACGTAGCGCGGCGGACCATTGCCAAATACCGTGAGTCTCTGTACATACCGCCGTCAAATCAGCGAAAGAGCTTGCTATAAGTGCTCATCAAAGAAGGAAATGTCTATGCAAATCAATCTAACTGGTCGTCATGTTGAAATCACTGAAGCACTGAGAGAGTATGTAGACAGCAAGTTTTCAAAACTTGAAAGGCATTTTGACCATATCAACAACGTGCATGTCGTGTTGAATGTGGAGAAATTAAAACAAATTGCCGAAGCAAAAATGCATTTAAATGGTGGAGAGGTGTTTGCAATCAGCGAAGATGATAATATGTACGCAGCCATTGACCAGTTGATCGACAAGCTTGATCGACAAGTCATTAAACACAAAGAAAAAATTTCTCGTCACTGATTACGGACTTATGAACCTAAGCTCAATGTTATCGAAGGACTGCACAAAAAGTGCGGTCCTTTTTAATAGTAAAAAACGCATTCTGGAATATATTGCCGAACTTGCTCACCAGCAATTACCGCAGTTACCAGAATCCACTATTTTCGAAGCGCTGATGGCTCGGGAGAAGCTTGGCTCTACCGGTATTGGTGGTGGCATTGCCATTCCACATGGCAAGCTGAAGGACGTGACAAGCCCGGTGCTGGTGTTTGTTGTCAGTCAGGATGCCATTCAGTTTGATGCCATTGATAATCAGGCCGTTGATATTTTTTGCGCCATCCTGATCCCTGAAAACCAATGTCAGACGCATCTTACAACCCTTGCCGGCATCGCCCGCTTGCTGAGTCAAAAGGATTTAACTCGCAAAATCAGACACATAGGCTCTGATCAGGAGCTTTATCAGTTACTGCTCACCCATTCAGATATGGCGGCCAGCAAATGAAACTCTTAGTCGTCAGTGGTCGCTCAGGCTCCGGCAAATCAGTCGCCTTACGGGTGATGGAAGATTTAGGCTACTACTGTGTCGACAATATTCCGGTCAACCTGTTACCTACCCTCGCAAACGCGGTCATGGGGCAGTATGAGCGTGTCGCCGTCAGCATTGATGTGCGAAACCTGCCACAGGAACCTGAAGAACTCACCGAAATTTTGTCCTACCTGCCGCGAAAAGTTGAATTAACGATTTTATATCTGGATGCTGATCACAGCAG
>JAHJNE010000362.1 GCA_018820995.1 Gammaproteobacteria bacterium
ATTCTGCCTGAACGTCAGGCTATTTACGGCAGCAGCAAATCAGCAAATTTTTTATCTTTATTGTTGAAGTAATTCAAATCAACTTCCTTCTCCACTCCGGCAATCGTCGCTTTCTCCGACCATTGCCAGAAATGCCAGTCCTGCCATCCTTTGGGATCAACGGGTTTGTCCACACCATACTCTGCAATCCAAAGTGGGTACTGACCAAACTTGTCATTCATATGGTCGTTCCAGAAGTTACGTCCGGTGTAGATAATCGGCTTTTTGCCGTAATGTTTTGTCAGAATATCGATGAATATTTGCAGCTTGTCTGCGACATCGGGGGCAGTGTTTTTGCCCAGAAGTTCGATGTCAACCGCTGGGGCCAAATCGCCGCTGCCCAGCGCCACGGTATCGATAAAAAACTGTGCCTGCTTTTCCGGGTCATCTTCGGTCACATAAAAATGATAGGCGCCACGAAAAACGCCGACCTTTTTAGCTTCACTCCAGTGCGAGTCAAAAGAAGAGTCCTTATCATCCATCCCTTCGGTCGCCTTGATAAAAACAAATCTTATCCCGCTATCGGAAACAGCTTGCCAGTTAACCGCGCCATTATGATGCGACAGATCCAGTCCGTGGTATTCACTACTTTTACCGTCGTCCGCCGCCGCAACCACTTGGAGCGACACAAAAAAGAGCATCGCGAATACAGTCAGTAAATGGGCTATTTTTCTCATATTTTCCTATCGCTTTTTGACGTTCCAGCCGAATTTTTCACTGGTGTATTGACGAAATAGTATCGCAACTGACAAGGGGAACATTCACGTACATCTACCCCGCCATTCGATGAACAAATGCATCCCTTAGTGTCAATAGCACTACGTTTGCTCACTACTTACCAGTACCGCTATTGATCTAGAGTAGACGTGAACATGCACTTTTATCGTGAAAGTCTGTTGTTGGCAATGAAAACAATCAAGCTTCAGGCAAAGTGCCGCCTAAATTGGAGAACGGATGTTAGCGCACCCATCACACCTGTAGCTATTGCCGCAAACGCCCGCAAATCGTGTCCTTTTGCTACCTGGCTAGCCTCTTCCAACGATCACTGCAGCGGATTCAACAGGAAAATGTCAGCTTCTGGCGCTTTATCAACAGTAAAATACACGCCGTGATGACCGATACTAAAGATGGTGTCAGCCGTGAGCCTTTGGATAGTTTTACCCGATGCTGTAGCAATATCATATTGAATAAGGTCAAAACCCATCGTCGCTTTTACCTCCGCTGATTGTTGCGTTTGCGCTGGTAATTGCTGGTCTGAGCCCTGCGGCAATGAAACGTCTGACGGCGTAGAAAAAAGCTTTTGTAACTTTCCTGGTAACGCCTTTTGTAAATAATAGAGTCGCCCCGCCAAAAAGCTGAAATAAAAGCGACGGTTACGTTCAACAAACGCGGGTAACTCTAACGGCAGTAATTGCTCAGCCAGAAAGAGTTGCTGTTGTTGATTGATGTGAATGACTTCGCCAGTCATGGCATCATAGCTGGCGTACGCCCACTCTCCGGGCTGTAACTGCAATTGCTCAGTCGTAAGATCATAATGGTACAACCGCCATTGCTGCTGGTGTAACAAACTAAACGCCAAAGTTTGCTGATTAACCCAAGACAAGCCACGCACTTCCTGAGGCGGCAGTTTAACTGGGCGGCTCTTCCCCGTCGCTATATTCAGTAGCTGAATTTCACTACTCAGCAATACCGCGAGCTGGCTATCGTCCGGCGACCATTGCACATCATACACCCAGTCATTGCGGTTGAAATGACTGAGTTTGCTGTTTTTGCCACTGTCGATCTGATGCAGCCAAATCTCACGGCTGCCGCTGCGCTCTGATACAAATGCTAACTGTGGTTGCTGATGTGCGATTCGCGGCATCGAATCACTGACCGAGGATGAAATCAGCTTGCTGGCTGGCGCACCGTGACGTGTTTGATAATGGATCTCGCGCCCTGCAGTCCATCCAGAATAAACATAACTGACACCATCACCGGCACGACGCAGTTTATCAATGCCATGCCCTGTGCTAAACAGGGTCGGTAGCGCCTTGCCATCTAACCCAAATTGCAATAATTGATTTGACGGTGAAGCATCCGCTTGCAACACGGTGCGTCCTTGTTGATCCCAAATGGGACAGCAGAGCCAGTCTTTTTTATTGAATAAATGACGCAGGGTGTTACTGGGCAAATCCAGTAGGTAATATGCGAGTTGCTGCGCTTTGTCAGGAGATGCAATCAATAACTGATCTTGTGTTGGGTGCAAATCAAATTCGGCATTGCCGGCCAAAAATAGCGGTGGCTGGGCCGGTTTTTTAATCTCGCCTGTGGTCAAATTTTTCAAATAGAGCTGATATGCAGTACCTTGGCCCTGACTTTCACTATAAATCAAGGTCGTGCCATCATGGCTAAAGCTAACATTGCCAAAACTGCCAATCGGACATAAGTGCACGACTTTTGGTTGAACCATAACGAGTTGCGACATGTTCAATTGTGCAATTTTCGGTTGACCGCTTGCCAGATGATCGATTATCGGTTGAGGAAAATGTGTTTGGTTTTCTGGCGAAAGTTCAATCAACTTGAGCGCACAGGTTTGCGCATTATGGTAAAAATAGACAAATTGACGACCATCGCGTGACCAAGCACCATTGCCCGAGTGACCGGGTTCGTTACTCAGCAAACTTATTTCACTGCTTTGCAGATCTTTTAAATACAACGCCAACCACCGGCCTTGATAGGCTGAATAAATCAGCGAGCGGCCGTTCGGCGCCAACGCGGGCATCAGCTCTTCGCCACTCTCCCGCGTCAAAGGTGTCAGTTTAAAACCAGCAGGCTTTTGAATACGATTGATTTGCTGTTGCCACAAGGATCCGCCCCAGCCAATAACCGCCAGCAGTATCAAACTGACCCACAGTACCCACCAACCTGAACGCTGATGACTTATGGTCTTATTTGTTTGAAAGCGACTATGCACTGAAGCGACGCTTTGCAACTGAGCCTGCGTGCGAGCTTGAATATCGCTACTTTCCGACAGAACAGCTTGGTTGAAGATTGAATCAGCAAGAGGCGGCACAGCCTGCGACACCGGTGCGATAAAACGATACCCCTTGCGTGGCAAAGTAATGATCAGTTCGCTTTGTTTGGCCGAGTCTCCCAACGACTTGCGTAACTTAGCGATGATCCGGTTAATGGCATTGTCGGTGACAATCTGGCCTTGCCACACTTCGGCGATAAATTCATCACGGCTGATTAGCCGTCCCGGATGTCGGCAAAAATAAGCCAGTACTTCAGCTGGCTTAGGCTCCAGCTGAATGGTCTCGCCATCACGCCACAGCAGATGTTTATCATCACAAAATTGCATCTGCGCCAGTTGCCACAACATCGCCTATTCGTTTCCTTCAAACAAATTTTAAAAATCATACCCTGTTTTAGCACCAAATCACTTTTGGTCACAAAAAATCACCTGCAGGTCATGACCTCACGGGCACAAAGCGTCAGACTCATCATTCGTTTGTCATCCCTATTTTTAACTATGAAGGATTAAGCGGTGAAGGGTTTAATGGTGATGGGTTTATCTGTGAAAGTTTTTGTTGTACTGGCATTTCTAGTCAAAGTTTTCACCCGGGCACTTTTTTCGAATCGGCGTTTTACGATAGTTTGTCTTAGCAAGAAGCAGATTCAATCGGCGACATTCAACCTTCTGCGAATACCTCTGCTGCTCAGTAGTTTGCTACTGACACCTTTTTGCATGGCAAATACGCCAGTCCCGGCCTGGCAACCGCGGCCACTCCCCTCCCTCGAACAAGGTGTTCAACTGACTGATAAAGAGCAGGTTATCATCCGTAGTTTGATAGCCGCAGCCCCCAAGTTGCAACAACTACGCTTGCAGCTGTTGCTTAATGAAAATCAAACAGCCCTCACTACCTTGCTACAATGGCGCAGCGAACAGCAACACCAGCGCGCAAACGCCAACCCGTTTGCGTTGATGCAGTTTGAATTATTGGCGCGAGCCCGCTTAACCAAGCTTGATTTTAAGAATGCGTTACCGTTGGTTTTTAACGAGCAAATCAGTCCGTTAACGGATCAGCAAGCGCATCAGGCGACCGCCTTTGTCAGCAGCAATCCAGCGCAACATATCGAGCTATTGCAAGAGTTACATCAGCAGTTGCGCGCTGAAATTTCGCAGCAAAGTCAGCTTGAAACTGAGGTAAACCCGCCTGAAAAAGTTGTTATTGGTAGTGATACGACGCCCAAAGTAAGCGAAAAAGCCCAAGCAAATACTATTGCCGAGCTTCAACGCCGTTATTTCAGTGCTTTTGCCGACTATTACCTGCTATCACCAGTACTGCAGTTGGCCGAGCCTTTGGTGAACAAGGACCGCCAGCTGCGTTATATCATTGATACACAAGTGATGATTACCACTCCAGCGGGGATTAAGCTTTCAGCCATGGTGGTGCGTAGTAAAGGGCAAGTGCTGCCACAACCGGCCATCTTAACTGCATCGATTTACGCCGACGAAAAAGGCAATTTACAGCATGCCATCGCCGCCGCCGCTCATGGTTATGTCGGCGTGGTGTCGGACTCGCGCGGTAAAAGACTAAGTACTGAGAAAATCACCCCGTACGAAAATGAAACAGCGGACGTGAGCGCCGTGATTGACTGGCTCAGTCGACAGCCTTGGTGTGATGGCCAAGTGGCGATGTATGGTGGCAGTTATCTTGGCTTCACCCAATGGGCGGCCGCGAAAAACCTGCCAAAAGCACTGAAAACCATTGTGCCGGCCGTCGCGGCAATTCCAGGCCAAGGTTTGCCGATGGAGAATAATATTTTCCTGAATGCCAATTACGCCTGGCCATTTTATGTTAGCAACGGTCGTTATAACGACAACAAGGCTTACAGCGCACAAGACTGGGATGATGTGAGTGAACGTTGGTATCAGAGTGGTCGTTCTTATCGAGATTTTGATCAGTTTGCCGGACTGCCAAATCCATGGCTGCAAAAATGGCTGCAGCATCCGGCTTTTGATGGCTATTGGCAAAGTTTGGTGCCCAATGCTGCCGAATACACCAAGTTAAAAATTCCGGTGTTAACCCTGACGGGTTATTACGATGACGGCCAAATTTCTGCATTGCAGTATCTCAAAGATCATACGGCGAATAACCCAGATGCAGAACATTATTTAGTGATCGGGCCTTATGACCACTTTAGCGCGCAACATGGTACTTCAGCGACCACCTTACGCGACTATCAACTGGACCAAGTTGCTCACATTGATATTTCAGCGCTGACCTTTGACTGGTTTGACTATGTGCTGAAAGGAAAAGCAAAACCCAAGTTGCTCAAAGACAAAATCAACTATCAACTGATGGGAACCAATCGCTGGGCGCACGCGCCGTCGATAGCTGCACTTTCAGCACAACATCGTTTTTATTTTGGAGATAAAACTGCTGAAGGTTTTTATGCATTGCAAAGTGCACCAACTAAAAAGCCGGTCATTGCCGCCCAACAGATTGATTTTAAAGATCGCAGCCAAAGTTATAATCAACACTACTATCCGTGGCCTATTCAGCAAAACGCCTTTACGCCAGACAATGGACTGGCGCTGATGAGTGCCCCACTGCCGGAGGAGATGGAAATCGCCGGTACTTTTAGTGGCGAGTTACACATAAAAATCAATAAGCAAGATGTTGATTTGGGTTTGACCTTATTTGAAGTGACCGAAACTGGAGCCTATTTCCATTTAAGTTACTGGTTAGGCCGGGCCAGTTATGCCAACCATCCAGCGACGCGCCGCTTGTTGAAGCCAGGGCAAGCTGAAACAGTGGTGTTCTCACGCAGTCGAATGACTGGCAAAAAAATTGCCAAAGGCAGCCGCCTTCTGCTGCTGGCCAATGTCAATTTAAACGCCAACGCACAAATCAACTATGGCACTGGCAAGGATGTCAGCGATGAAACTGTTGCCGATGCTGCACAACCACTGCTGCTCGAGTGGTTGCCCCAGAGCTTTATCGATCTGCCACTGCGGCGCATCGGGTCTTTCGAATAAACTAAAACAGCGTATTCCACCGAAGTCGCATAGCAGTCTAAGCGGCTTAACGGTATCATCTGCCTATCTTGGTTGCCTGCCTGTTCGTATAAGTGCAGGCCATTGCTGTGCGGAGCCCCCCTGTTGGATAACTTTTTTCTGATCCTGCTTTATCTGGTTATCGGTGTACTGATTCGCCGGATACCGAAATTTACCGATGACACGCCAGTGGTGCTAAACGCTTTTGTACTTTATATCGCATTACCGGCGCTGATTTTTCAGAAAATCCCGTCACTGACTTTTTCCAGCGCTTTGTTAATACCCGCCGTTGTGCCTTGGATATTGTTGCTGATTGTGGTCGCAACCGTATTATTTTTGAGGCGTTTATTTGGCTGGAGTCGCGAAATTACCGCCGCGCTGTTGATTGTGTTACCCCTTGGAAACACCTCATTTTTAGGCTTTCCGATGATTGAAGCGTTTTTTGGCGGTGAGTATCTACCTTATGCGCTGATTTACGACCAAGTAGGCTCTTTTGTGGCGCTGGCGACTTACTCCACCATTTTAGCGGCAGCCTATAGCCCTAGTGCCGAAAAATCCACGGTCAAATCGATGAGTTTGAAGATCCTAACCTTCCCCCCGTTTTTGGCATTGATGTTTGCTTTGTTACTGCGAAATGTGAGTTATCCGCCGCTGTTTCAAGCACTGATCGATAATTTGGCCGCAACCCTAGTGCCGCTGATCATGGTCGCTGTAGGTTTTACCTTGCGGTTTTCATTGGGTGGCGAACGTTTATCACCGCTGCTGAGTGGGATCACTATCAAGTTAGTGCTAATGCCGCTACTGGTTTATGGCGGCTGTTATGCACTGGGGTTAGAAGGAAAAGCAGTAACCGTTTCGGTATTTGAAGCCGCCATGCCGCCGATGATTTCCGCAGGTGCCATAGCGATTATGGCCGGTTTGGCGCCGCGCATGGTTGCCAATCTGGTGGGGTTTGGTTTACTGATGAGCTTTATCACCTTACCGCTTTGGTATTGGCTGTTGAGCTAACCCATTGCTGGCGTCGATAAATCCCATATGAAGTGAAGCGCAGTGAACACGACGCTGAAGATAAAAAATGGCTGCAATTGCAGCCATTTTTTTATACATCAAACCGCCTGCGACTAAACGTCTTTGGCCATTGCTAATAGTTTGGGTAAAAACTCTTTATCCATGGCCGCTAATTCGATTTGCTCCGCCAATACTTCATGCAATATCGTATCGGTAGTTAATGGGTTCGCTAACACCACCCGAAATACCACAGTATCCTGGCGTTGATAATGTTCGGGTTTGAGTCGCGTGCGGGAGACAAAAGACTTGCCCTCTTCACGCTGGCGTTTTTGGATAAACTTCGTCAAGCCACTAATCAGCTCATTAAACTTCTGTACCCGCTCCCATTCGCCGTTCGCCATAGCATGACGCAGCGCATGTTGCACTTTTGCTGGCACATAACGATAGGTGAGTAAACAAAGCTCTGGCGCGGTCACTAACTCAAAATCAGCATGTAAATCAATCAAGCCAGCAAAATAACGGGCTTTTTCTAAACTGCGGTTGATCAGAATTTCATAACCATCACGGCCAATCACCTGCAGACAGGCGTGGACCAGCATCGCCATTCCTGGGCGCGAGCCTTCCAGCGTCTGGCTGCCTAAATCTTTTGAGCCTTTGCGGAGAATATATTCAGCGTGATGTTCAATGGCATGCGCGGCAGATGGATGTTTAAACACCTCCATGCCAGCGCCCATCGGCACATACATTTGCTTATGCGCATCAATAGTGACTGAATCCGCACGCTCAATGCCTTTAAGCAAATAGCGATATTTCTCAGAAAGTAAGGTTGCACCGCCCCAGGCAGCATCAACATGGAAATGACAATTAAGCTCAGCGGCTAAATCGGCCAGTTCATCCAACGGATCAACGTTTCCTGTTTCGGTAGTGCCGGCCACACCCACAATCGCTACGACCCGAATGGAACGCGCCGCTAAATCTGCAGCCACTCTGCGCATTTCTGCGCTATCAACTTTATTGTGCGCATCAGTTTTCACCGGAATTAATAAATCGCGACCAATGCCTAGAATATCTGCCGCTTTACGCAGTGAATAATGGCCACGCTCTGAAACCAGAATAGCTAAATCCTGATAGCCATAATGACGCATCGCCCGGAATAAACCTTCTTTCGCCACACCTTTAAAGGCGCCATCGGGGCGCAACAACCGGTTACGGGCAATCCATAACGCAGTCATATTGGCCACGGTGCCGCCGGAGCAAAACGCACCTAACGAATGATTGGCGCTATGCAACCATTTTTTGTAGAAACCTTCCGTTTCGCCATAAACCAAATGATGCATCA
>JAHJNE010000363.1 GCA_018820995.1 Gammaproteobacteria bacterium
AAAACTACAACTGAAGTTCGCCGACAACGGCAGTGGCATTGCCAAAGATCTCGCCAGCAAAGTATTTGACCCCTTCTTCAGCACCAAACTAGGCCAGGGCAGCCTCGGATTAGGCCTGAACATCGTGTTTAATACCCTGCAAACCCTCAAAGGCCATATTGAATTGGCCGACGCCACCCAACAACAGCCCGGCAGTTGTTTTGTACTCACGCTACCACTGGATATCCGCGAAGTAACCAACGAGCCTCAGTCGCAGATCTGATCCTGTATACAGAGTCTGATTCGCGCCTTAGGCATGTTATATGCGCTAGACACGTCAGATACGTTAGGTACGTTAGGTACGTTAGGTACGTTAGGTACGTTAGGTACGAGCATACCCCTCGGCATAAAACGTGCGCCAGTAGCCAGCCAATTGTTCAAATTTTGACTGATCAAGAGCGAAAGTAACCAAAGCCATAGTTTGCGGCTGGACAACCACTCCAAGGCACAATACAATGCCCACCGTCGTGCACCCGTAGCTCAGCTGGATAGAGCGCTGCCCTCCGGAGGCAGAGGTCACAGGTTCGACTCCTGTCGGGTGCACCATACAAATCAACCACTTAGAGGCAACTCAAGTGGTTTTTTTGTGCCTGTAATTTTTCCCATGTAGCACCTATGTAGCAGATTTATAGCAGCCAGCAGATGAAAAAAGTTGTTCTGGCGAGTAAAAGCACTTCTGAATTGATAATCCTAAGTTGTAACTTTTGATCTCTGTTGTCAAAATGGGTTCAGGACAATTGGTTGAAAGGGAAATTTATGAGCAAAGCAACGGAAGCCATGAATCAGCTCAGTGGCTCGGTTTTAACTTTCGCGATCTGGGTTGTTGTCTCTTACGGTGCGATCATTTTACTGGTCAATACCCTGCCGGTGATTTCGGATTGCTCGCGGCAGACTAAATCTGGATTGGTGCGTGTGTTGTCGGTCATTGTATTTGGATGGATTGGGTATGTTGTTTTTATCAACCCATAGACCGATATGAGCGAATTGCAGACACTCAGAGAACTACCTGATAACTTAAATATAAGTCGGGTATCGACCCTAAAGCAGATTAAAAAGTCATAAGTGTCTTGCTCTATAAATTTGATAATCAACCACTTAACTCGAATAAAGGGGCAACCGTAGGCTTTTTAGTCACCATATTCACCAAGCCACCCGGCGCAGACTGGCCGTAAAGAATACTTGATGGGCCTTTAATCACTTCAACCCGGGACAGGGTTTCTATGGGTTGCTGATAGTGAGACCAATGTTGGTGACCATCACGCAAATAACCGGTAGAGGAGCTTAACTCAAAACCCCGGGAGCTAAACACTTCCCGATTGCGCTGGGTAGAGCCTGGCGACAAGCTGGCATCGTTATTTAGCACTTCACCTAATGTGGTGGCCAGTTGCTCAGCCATAATAATTTCTGGAATTACGGTAACCGATTGGGCGGTTTCAAGCAGCGGTATGTTAGAGCGCATCGCACCTGAGGCATCCTGTACCTGATAGTCATCAAAAGAAGCACCATTGATGGTGATAACCTCCATCGCGTTAGCATTTGTGTTTGCTTCGCTTTCATTTGCTGCACTTGATAACGCCACCAAGCCCAAACTCACACCAACAAAAATCCGATTTAACTGCATGAAAGTTCCCAAATTGTATTCGCAATTAAGATAAGAGGCGCTGATATTAACACAAATGCAAATAGCATCAATTCTTGTTTAAGGGAATTTTCACGACTACTTCACAATGATGGGCGTGATTGTTGATTACTAAAAGGAGAGATAAGCGAGGGTAACGTATTGAAATAACGAATGAACAACGATTACCCGCTTTTGAATTTGTAACCCACACTGTAAACCGCGGCGATTGGGCTAGCATCCGCATCAATGGCGCTAATTTTTTTGCGTATATTTTTAATATGAGTATCGATATTACGATCGGATATGTTGTCCGTGCAGGTATACACACTATTGATAATATCTTCGCGACTAAACACCCGCCCCACATGACTAATAAACAACCAGAATATTTTAAACTCTACCGCAGTAAACTTTAGATTTTCGCCGTGAAGATACGCATCGTAGTTATCTTTGCTCAAGCGAAACCCCTCGTACTTAATGGTGTTGGCGATGGTGGGGCTTGTTCTTCTAAGTACCGTTTTTATGCGCGCAACGACCTCTTTGGGGCTAAAAGGTTTACATATGTAATCATCTGCGCCAAGTTCCAAACCCAGCAGGCGATCTTCTTCTTCTCGTTTAGCAGTAAGCATAATAATAGGTACACTCGAGAAAAGGCGCAGACGTTTGCATATGTCGATACCACTAACATCTGGCAGCATTAAATCAAGCACAACAAGATCAATATCATGTTGCTTGATATAATCCACCACGCCCTGGCCGCTGGTAAAGTGAACAGTAACGTAACCTTGCTGCTCACAATACGCCACAAGAACTTCAGCGATGTTTTCTTCATCTTCAACAATGAGTATTTTTTGTGCTGTCATTTTCTAGCCTAGTAATGAAAAGGTAACCTTTACCTCTAGCCCACCTTGCGGTGAATTATCGAGGGTTATTGTTTCACCATGGGCATCGACAATCTGTTTACATAGGGCAAGCCCTAAGCCCGAACCACCGTGCTCTCTGCTGCGAGATTTTTCTACCCGATAAAAGCGTTCAAATAACTTTTCTTGATCCTGGGGTAAAACGCCAGGTGCCGAGTCTTGTAATATAAGGCAGATCGTACCATTTATTTTTTTGCCGGTTATGATGACTTGCCCGCCAGAATGGGTGTATCGACAGCTGTTTTCCAACAGGTTTGAAAATAACTGTTTAAGCCGATTTTTATCACCTTTTACCATCCATTCTTCCCCATTGTTTAAACTCTCACAGATTAGGGTTAAGCCTTGCTCGGCGAAACGGGCGGCATAACTGTCAACCAATGCCTCTAATAAGCTTGTTAAATTAACCGGTGCAAAGTCATAGGAAAGGTTGGCCATATCGTTATGTGCCAACTGAGCCAAATCATCAACAATGAGATTAAGGTTTTCAACTTGATTAACCAGCAAGGCAATACGTTTCTCGTCGGCTTCAAATACGCCGTCTTGTATGGCCAGTAAATGTGAGCGAAGCACCGTCAAGGGCGTTCTTAATTCGTGGGAAGTATCTGACACCCACTGTTGACGCATTTGCTGATTTTGTTCCAGCGTTTGAGCCAACTCGTTAAAATTATTAGATAAGGTCCCTAACTCGTCTTGGCTAGCCGGTATTATTCGGCTGCTAAAGTTACCTTTGGTTAACGCATCGGTACCGCCTACGATCTGCTTAATAGGTTTGATAAAATGGCGAGACAACACAATTGCCATAACAAAAGCCAAAACCACAACCCATAGAGTGATCACGAAGTAATTATTAAACTGAGCGGTTAAAAATGCTTTTGCAGGGCTTGCCTGGCTAAACCGAGAAGGCACAAGACCTATCCAGCCGATAACGCTATCATTTAGCAAAATTGGCTCTATATGGGGGTTTTCATCTAACTTAGCTCTGCCCACGATCACCTGTTTATCTTTGTTATACAAGCTTATTCGCTGCCCCGTTTTAAGCGAATCTACAGGCCCAGACACACTCGTTTTTTTTTGCGGCTCGACGATAGCCCGCCACAATTGCATGTTTTCTGCTATTGACTGCCAACTGCCCAACTCCCGATAAAATTCAGTGAGTTGATGCTTAATACTGGCAACGTGATTTTTTTCCTGTTGTTCCACAAAGTCGTTAAACCCGGTGGAGAAGCTCATATATAAAAAACCAAACATCACGCCAACAAGAGCAATGTTGGTAACAAAAAAAGCTAAAAAGAATTTATGGATTAGTTTCACAGGTTTAAGACGCTTAGCGAAGATAGCGTGATATCCGTATTGCAATGTTGCATATTGATTATGTACCTACAATTCATAAAACCCAAAAGCGTATCCCCTTTTCGATACGCTTTTAGTGGTTAATCGTATGACAAGGTTAAAATGTAACTTTGGCTGTGTCACCAGGGCTAAGCAATTGATACTGGGGCTTCACAAAATTTGCATGTACTGTGCCCAAGGTTTTAGGGAACGATAAAGCAAGTTCATCGACGCGACTAAACCGGTGTTTTGCTTGGAATACAATTTCCAAATCGTGAACATCATTGCCCCCAAGAGGAGTAACGTCCACTCGTTGAAAGGGAATAGCCTGGTTATTAATACGCAATACCATTTTTTTCTTAAGTGCTTTTTTCATATAATTTTTTAGCTCAACAGCGCTTAAATTTTCTGGCATTACCTCATCAATATCGCCCATAAGCCACGCTTGCTCACTTTGAAGCGCCAAGATCAAATGCGTGGTATTGGTATACACCTTTACCTCTACTTGACCATCTCGCAAGGTAACCTGTGCCGTGGTTGCTTTTAATTCGTGGGCTGCAAGGTAAGGGCTTACGCTGACAATTATTGCGACAAAAAGCAGCCAGGTTATTTTAGTGATTACATTCATACAATGTGCCTTAATGCTTTGCCAAACATATCCATTATTCTATTTGGGCTGCACGATAGTGGCTTTACAAATGAGGGTGTTATCGGTTTCCAGATCCTCACCCCAGATAAACTTCGCGCTTTCGTCCCAAACAATATCGTCATAGCCATCCTTTGGCCCCACAGATGCGGAGTCGTGCTCAATCGCATTGGGCCAGCCACTGTAATCAAAGTCGCTTTTCAACCATCCCTCCGGCGCCTCTTTCGCCATAAAGGTGCAATACCCTTCTCCGGCCACAGGATTTGCTTCCCCTTCACATAATTTATTCAGTGGCGCTTTGTGCAACACCTCACATTTAAAGGCTTTATCACTTACCCCAACCACTCGTTGGGTGTCGGTATCGGTTATCTGCATGATAAAACCCCCATCGCCCATTTGCTGATTTCTGGCGCCAATGTATTCAAGGCCCGTATCATTTTGCTTAAAGTCTTTAATGATCAAATTAAGCTCAATAGGATAATTGGCAGAAAACGTAATACTTTCAGCATTAAAGGAACGCTCAGTGGTAATGGGAACGGAATCCTCAATAAGTAATTGTTCGCCAATGTAGGCGCTAAACCAGTTGTCTGCCCATGCCTCAAGTTTAAAGTGGTGTTCACCGGTAATTTCAGGGTTGGCATTTTGTTTTGTCGTCGTTGCAGTGTGTTTATTAGGTAATGACCCTCTACAAAATGTGCCCGTTTCTACCTTACCGCCATTACTAATGGTTTTTTGCGTAAACTCGTAGCAGTCTTTTCCCTCTCGGGCGGGACGATACGTAGTGAAATACTCCTCCCCCTTGTACGAATAACGCATGGTACGACTTCCATCTTCAGCAATGGTATGGGTAAGGTTTTCAACACTGCCTCGGGGTGGGCGCAGGTCGGCGCGAATTCCCTGGGTATCGCCATTTAGCGGTGCCACTCTGGGTAGTCGGCTTGTGTCCACTTCGCCCACTAAACACTGAATAATGTAGGGCGGTGTAGTCGAGGTTTGGTATCGATACCCAAACGTGGGATCTGACTGTCCGTTACACACGTCAAGCTCCCCTTTGGCAATTGGGCTTCCGTCTGGATTATTATTGCCATACAACGGATAGCCGTCGTAACCCCACCCAATAATGGCATCACTCCCCTGGTTTTCCATTGCATCAATCATACAAGTGGGTGCCGCATGATAGTGATAGTCATCCCCCCGTCCTGCATGGCCTCCGCATATATCCAGTTGCCCCAACACCACAGTGTCGTGCTGCTCATCGTAGTTGTTAACGTCTAACTCTCCCTGAGAAGAATAGTCGTATATGGGCACACCATTTACCGCCACACCCACAGCAGCATCAATGGTGGTTACCGATTGAGCCTTTTTGGGGTGCAGCTTAATAGGAGCCACATAATCTTTCGCTGGCACAGGTATTTGCTCGTTGGTCGAGGTGATGCCAGTCATCATTTCGTGTTCAGGGTACGTTGAAGAGGCTACGTATGCGTAATTTTCATCGCAAGTCACCGATACGCTTTCCCCAAAGCCAGCCTGGCTAATAGATTGCTTGATTTGAGTACATCGTGGTGAATCTACATTTGCCGTTAGGTAAGCAGAATTCAGGGATGTTTGATCATTAGGCTCGGGTTTTCTATTTGGCTTGGGCCTATCACCACCGCGACCACGTCGCTCGTAGGTCACCGACATACTGGCAGAGCCAAGGGTTATATCTTTTATGGCATTAAGCAGTGTGGCACGGTCCACTGTGGCATTGGGGTTAACAATGACAGGCGCCGACAAAGCATACAAGGTATAGGTATAGCGTTTCACCCCCGGCCCTTTAGAACAAGGTGGCGCGTACTGATTTACATTATTTACGCTGTTCGAACCGACATCACCGAGGGTTTCCCCTGCGTCGATATGGGTTTTGCTAGCTGGAATATTGTAGAGCGTCCAATACCAATGCATGCCCTCTGGTGCTTCATGATCCATAATTAGCGCATAATATTGCGTATCTGTGGGAGCGCCATGCCAATTTAACGGTGGGCTAATACCTTTGCCATCACAGGTGTAAACCATTGGTAATTTACCGTCATCCCCCACTGCCGGACTATCTAGCGTAAATCCCTGCTCATTTACTTGGGAACTCTGACTATCGCAAGCAGTTAACATGAGACAGCAAAGGGCACTCAACCAAACCGCATTCATTGTTTTCATCATGTAAAACTCCAAAGCTAGAAAAACCTTAACCCATTCGCGCCATTCACTATAGCGGACAAATGTAGAGCAATTATGTAGTTATACACCTTGTTTGCGTATGTTGCGTTTTACCAAAGGGAAGAGTGTAGTGGTCAAATAATTTTGGCCACCTGATTAGAGGATAAAATCTGGCTTCATGCAGAAAACGAATGTCTGCAACTAAGGCAAAGTAGAGATTCATGTTGTCCTAAATTGTTTTTGAAAGCGGCAAAATAATTCAATTTTGCCGCGTTTATTTCCCGCCAATGTACCTAATTGCTGAAGCCAAACTCACTAAACACTTGCCTGCAAGATTGAAGCGCCAAACGCTCGTAACGTATCTTCCTCAATTCTTCACGAATATAGCTTTCCCTCTGGGGCGATAACTCCAATAAGATTTGCAGGCCGTTTTCTCTGCCAGCCAGCATGGCTTCTTGGTCAATGAACTGCTCTAGCTTTTGAGTGATGATGGCATTCGGTTCAGGCGTTAATGGTGGGCTTTCTGGAACAGATTGTTGAAGCTGTTCCTGTTGGGAATTTTCTGTAGGGATTGAAAATAGCAACGGAGTGGCACCTGGTTGCCGCGTGACAACGATCTTGCCCTCATCAGCCAGACTCAAACTCACCCTATGAAAAACCTGTTTTAAATTTTTGCGATTGTACTCCTGTAACCCAGCGTGATCCGCGAATAGCTCCATCAATTGAGTGCCGGTCTTGGGGTGGCCATCTGCCAGTGTCGCTTGGATAAAATTCACAACTTCCTTTTTTTCGGTTTG
>JAHJNE010000364.1 GCA_018820995.1 Gammaproteobacteria bacterium
GAAATACTTCGTGACCGTTGACCTTGTGGATCAGGGTTTGACCATCCGTGATCACTTCCAACACATCCCATTCCCCAGCGGGCTTTTCATAGGACCCCAATTTTAACACCCGACCGGCAATATTCACCCGAAGTGCAGCTGTCGGATCATACTTATAAAACTTCCAGTCGCCTAAGTTGGTATCGGTTGCGTGGACATCGATGACCACGCCATCCAAACTATGGTAATCACCACTATCGCCTTGCTGGATCTGAAACTCGTGACTTCGCATCCAATGCCCGCTTTGGGCTCCATGCGGGCCGACAGCAAAATACAACAAACCACTGTCCATGGGGGCATCCAACCTGGGATGCCATTTTTGCTTACCCCATTTTGCTTCGAGCCTTAAATGAAAATTCTCAAACTCCTCGAGGCTGGTGAGGCCCCCCCACTCGGCACCTGACACCCGTAACATGCCATCGACCACTGAAAAAATCCGATTCGGATCCTGAGCCAGGCCATGTGGTTGTTGTGTTGAAATTAAATTATAGGCATTGGTTTCGGGTTGATAACTGACATACGGCTGCCAGCCGGACAAATCTTTGCCATTAAAAAGCGAACGCCATTCTGTTGCAAATAACGAGGTGGAAAACATCAGCAAACTTGCGACAAGAAAACATGATTTCATCGGGACTCCTGCTTCGGGTCATCGGCTCATTTCGCCTTATGGTGCTTAGGGAGCCCGCACAAACAATCAGCCAGCCAGATACCGCACTTAACAATGCGATATGAGCCAGTTGCCGGCTATTTGCTTGCTGGACGACGCGCTGAGCCACGAACGACCAGTTCAGGCACAAATACATTCGTGACTTCCAGCTGATCGTTTTTATAGATATTTTTCAATAACCACAACGCCGCCATTTTACCCATTTCATGGATCGGGTTATTGACGGTGGTCAGTTTTGGCGAAATGTAGCGGGCAAACGGAATGTTATCGTAGCCGACAAAAGATAAATCACCCGGCACTTTTAAGCCCCGTTCCAAACAGACGGAAATTGCACCGGATACCATTTGGTCGTTGGCGCAGACCACGGCCGTAAAACGTTGGCCGCTGTCGAGCAGTTGCTCCATCGCCACCACACCACCGTCTTCTTTATAATCGCCTTCCACGCATAACATTGGCTTGAACTCAACGTCAAATTCCGCCAGCGCCTTTTTGTGACCTTCGAGTCGCTCGTTGGCATCGTGCTTGCGATTTGGACCAGAAACGTAGGCGATATCACGATGTCCCAGTTCCAACACATGGCGGGTCGCCAGGTACCCTCCCAATTCGTTATCAAGGTAAATACAACGTTCGCTGATCTCGCTGATATAGCGGTTAATCAGCACAATCGGCGTCGCGCCCTGGCTAAGTTCAATCAGGTATTGGTCGGAAACCGCTTCCACATCCAGAATTAATGCATCACAACCACGGCCAAGCAGAAACTCTACACTGTCAATTTCCTGCTCGGCATCGCTGTGCCCCACCGCAATAATCACATGTTTATTGGTCGCTCTTAGTGCTGATTCAATTTCAGCCATCATCGGACCGTAATAAGGACCATCCAGTTGCGACACCAGCACACCAATACTGTTCGAGCTATTCGACGCGAGCGACTGGGCAAAGGTATTCGGGCGATAATCGAGCTCAGCCATCGCCACTAATACTTTTTGTTTAGTCTTCTCACCCACATTGGTGTTTTTGTTCATCACCCGCGACACTGTCGCCAGTGAAACGCCTGCCAGTTGTGCAACGTCGTAAATGGTAGCCATAAGTCCTTTCATCACATGTGCTTAACGGAGAATTGGCTTTAGCTTATCAGCTTTTATACCGCCACTCTTCTCAAATCCAGACTGATTTGATCAATTTTTTCATTGGTCAGAATGTACCAGCGCATGACAAAAGCCACCACAATCGAGCCAATCGCCGGATACAGGCTAAAAGAAATCAGAATTCCTTGCTTCGCGGTGTCAGTTTGAGTGGTATCCGCCTGATAACCATAACCTGCCAATAACCAACCTGCGGCCGCGCCGCCGATAGCTAAACCGAGCTTAATAAAAAACACGATGGACGAATACACCATACCAGTCGTACGAACACCGGTTTTCCATTGGCCGTAATCGACGGTATCCGCCATCTTCGCCCACAACAAGGGAGTACCAGCATTAAAAAATAAGTTCCACAGGATAAATAGTGCGAACGCCAATTCAACTTGATCAGCCGCAACAAAATAACTGGCGATACATAAAGATGCAGCAATCAGCTGAATGCCGATATATAGTTTCACTTTGCAATATTTCTTGGCAAGCGGCTGCGCCACAATACAACCAACAATGCTACCAACCATGCCTAAGGTGATGAATAAACTGATATTGTCCGGCAATTCTAGGTAATACTTCACATAATAAATCGCCAAAGTATTGCGTAACACTGAACCCGCCAGCAAAAATAACGCAGCAACCGACAACACCCGCCACTGGTCATTTTGCCATAAGGCTTTAAAATCATTTTTCATGCTGCCTTGAGCAGCCGCCGGTGGCTGCACCCGCTCTTTTGTGCCGTAAAAACAGGCCAAAAACATACCGACGCCTAAAATACTCATCGCCAAAATCGTTAACTGATAACCTTTGGCTTTATCGCCTGCTCCAAAATATTCGACTAAAGGCAAGGTACAAGCCGACACCAACACCCCGCCTAACATGGCAAACACAAAGCGGTAGGATTGCACTGACACCCGTTCTTTTGGATCCGCAGTTAACACACCGCCCAATGCACAATAAGGGATATTGATGGCGGTGTAGACCATCATCAGTAAGGTATAAGTAATGAAGGCATACCACATTTTACCGTTTTCAGAAAAATCTGGCGTGGTAAAAGCCAGCACGCTAATCAGGCCAAATGGCAAGGCAAACCAGAGCAAATAAGGTCGGAATTTACCGTGTTTACTGGTGGTGCGATCGGCAATGGCGCCCATCAGTGGATCAGTAATCGCATCAATCACCCGCACCGCTAAAAACATGGTGCCGACAAAAGCTGGCGAGATGCCGAAGATATCAGTATAAAAAAATGTCAAAAATAACATCACGGTCTGAAACACAATATTACTGGCGGTGTCGCCCAGCCCGTAGGCTATCTTCTCTTTTACACTGACCATCATCTTCCCCTGTGATTAGATTTTTATTCCCAGCATCTTTGCAGCGACCGCCTGGTCGTCTCGATTCATCGTTAACCACGCAACTTACGCGGCTGAGGATCCATTCAGAGACCACCTGACTGTGTCTGCAGTGACCTTAGGTATATAGTTGTTTTTATATAATTTTTGTTATTTTGTATAGCGCCCGACAGCGCATTTGTCAGGGCGCCGCTCCACAACTAGCTTCGGGCCAGAATTAAATCACGATAGGCCAGACCACTTTGTTTAATGACACGTTGTTGCGTTTGATAATCGACGTACACAATGCCGAATCTTTTTAGATACCCTTCCGCCCATTCAAAATTATCCATCAGGCTCCAGGCAAAATAACCATCGACTTTCACCCCCTGGCGGATCGCCGTATCCAAAGCCAGCAGATGCTGTTGATAATAGCTGACGCGATCTACATCTTGTACCTGACCTTGCACCAGTTTGTCATCGATAGCAGCACCATTTTCAGTAATATAAATCGGCGGTAACTGGTATAACCGGTGCAAAGATACCAGCAAGTCAGTAAAGGCTTGCGGGTAAATTTCCCAGCCAATATCAGTTTTGGGCGCATCAACCATATCCACCGGCGCATAGCCATTTTCAGCACAGGCCTGGTAAACAGTACGGGTATAAAAGTTCACACCAAGAAAATCCATCGGTGTGCTGATAATGGCAAAATCACCGTCATGGATCACGGGTCTATCACTTTCCGCCAATAAGGCAAAACTATCCGGATAACAACCATCCATTACCGGTTTGATATACCACTGATTAAAATAATCGTCGGCCAACTGCGCCGCTGCAATATCTGCCGGATCGTCGCTTTGAGCATAACAAGGCGTAAAATTCAGCACTAAACCGTTCATGGTATCTGGGCTATTTTTCTTCAGCACTTGCAACGCCAGGCCATGCGCCAACAA
>JAHJNE010000033.1 GCA_018820995.1 Gammaproteobacteria bacterium
ACGCTTACGCCTAAATCAACACCTGAAATTTCGAAGTCATACCGTGCTGACAAATCAACACTGAAGTTCCAAGGCGTACGACCTGCAGTACCGCGAGGAACTTGCTGGAACACACGCTCAGACGTGTCACACTTACCATTGCCATTGGTGTCTGGACAGCCTGTGACCAAATAGAACGTGTCACCATAGCTACCATAGAGTTTTGGATCGCTGCTCGGATAACCTTGACCAAACATGCTCTGTGGACGACCGCTGGATAACGTTGAATTCACACCAACAGTCAGATCATCAGTCACATCATAACTACCGAAGAACTTGAACACATGACGACGGTCATTTGCTTGGTAACCATCAGCGCCATCCATCAGTGCCGGGAAATCGAAGTCCTGAGTAATACCAGCATCAGCTTGGTTGATATCAGACTTCACCGCACCTTCGAAGTTACCTGTACTGCGAGACCATGTATAGATTAAGTCCCAACGCATTTGTTTGCCGCGGAAACCCAATTGAGACTGCAACGCCACATACTTGTTCTCAGCTTCCGGCAGTGCCATATCAGCTGCCGAATAAGTCGTTAATGAACCTGCATCTGGAATGTTGTCGCCATCTTCATCACTGTACCAGCTACCTGCTTTACCTGGGTTAACTAAAGTACAGAAATTTGGGTTCGCAACTGGGCCACAGAAGTCATCCAAGGCAGCACCAACAAAACGATAAGTACCACGAATAGAACCATAGTAATCTTCACCTAATTGCGCTTCATAGCCTAACACCCATTCTTCTTTGTAAAATGGTTCTGCTTCTTGCGCCTGAAACAATGCAACACTTGGTACTGAAGTTGAAACAGAGTTCACAACTTGTGAATTTGCAACACTGCCATTCACTGGCACTGCGCCGGTAGGCGCACCTGTTGAAGCATCAAACCCAGTGAAGGTGTAATAGGTCGTAGTATCATCTACACCAGACGCTGCGCGGTAGTTGGTATTGTTTGGTACTGGCAGGTAATAACGACCCCAGGTACCAAAAAACTTCGACTCACCTTCACCCGTTGGGTCAAAACTAAATCCAAGACGTGGTGCAACATCCGTTTTTAAGTCAACGAAGTCAACGCCAGTTGCCCCCGTATTCACAAAGTGATCCTGACGAATACCGATATTCAGTGTTAACTGTTCAGTTGGCTGATATTGATCTTCAACATACCATGCTGTTAATTCGCTACCAAATGAGCCGCCACCAATGAAAATGCGGTCTTCAACTAAGTCAACTGGTGCACCTGTGGTGTTCGCCCACAGCTGACCATCATTACCCTGAATTGTATCACCGGCTTGTTTGGTAGAATAAGTGTAGCTATGACCACCAACAGGAGCTGTCGTTTTACGTGATTGACGATCTTGCTTGTCATAACCAAATTTTAATAAATGGGTCCCTTGAAAATCTCCTAATGCCCATTCAAAATCTAACCGGGTTTGTTTGTTGTCATCGTAATCTTCACCGATTGTGCCGCCAGCACCACAACCAGTAATTGGCGGCGACACTGCTCGACCATCAGTCACAAATGGGCAGTCAATGACTGAAGGTGTCGTGCCGTATTGAGTTTTAATTTTTCCGTACATCAAGTTGACTGTAAAATCGTCTGTGATGTTCCCGACATAACTAATGCTGCTTGCTTCGCCACCACGCTCGTTCACGAAGTCACCTTGCTTCGCGCCAATAACTCCAGTGTTCGGGTTACGGGCATAACGCGTTTCTTGCGAGTCAGTCTGATCTGAATAAGCAAAGACACTTAAACGGTGGCCATCAGCGATATCCCAATCGATTTTAGTCCCCCAAAACAGATTATCAGACCCTGAGGATTCACTCACACGGTAACGATTGTCTGCATCATACGGTAAACGACCACTGGTGTCAGACCACTTTGACGATCTATCACGGGGGTTCACAATGGCATAAATAAACAAGGTATCTTCAATCAGTGCACCGCTGGCTGACAAACTTAAATCCGTTTCACTAAATTCGTCATCAGTTGTGTCTTTAAACACCTGCCCCAAGCGGGAGCCTGTACCATATGATTTTTTCCCTTCAGAGCGTAGAGAGGAAGGAAGGGTATTTGCAGTAAATGCGAATTCCCATTCATTGCTACCAGACTTGGTGACTGCATTTAACACACCACCGGTAGTCCGGCCGTACATTGCAGAATAACCACCCGTTTTCACTTGGAATTCTTTATAAAATTCAAATGGAACAGAACCACAACCTAAACCTTGACGAGTGTTTGTCACCTCTAAACCATTGATATAGCATGAGTTTTCAGATATGGAGGAACCGCCAAACGAAGCAAAACCAGCACCACCTGAAGCTCCAAACTTAGAATCACCTAACACAACACCTGGTGCAAGTAGTGACACAGCAGTAAGGTTACGAGCGACTGGCATTTTATCAAATTCGGCTTCACCCAGAACTAAGCCTGAATCAGTGCTAGTCACATCTATGGCACGAAGACGAGCACCAGTAACCTGGATAACTTCGGTATCATCCGACTGACCCAATTCAAAACGAGCGACGGCATTTGAACCCAAAGACAAGCGCACCTCGTCTTTAGCAATCACTTTTCCGCCATTTACTACTTCAACTACATAAGAGCCGATAGGTAACTGGCTTAAACGGAAACTGCCTGAAGCATCAACGGTCACTTCACGTTTAAAACCTGATTTAGGATCAGAGACCTGAACCTTGTAACCAGCCGCTGAATTAACACCGGTAATTTTACCCACAATATTTGAACTATCTGCTGCAAAAGCAGACGACGACATACCTAGCACTGCTGAAACTGCAATCGCGGCGAGGGACCGCTTAAAACCTGATGTTCCGTACGAAGATTTCATTGTTGTTCTCCAAGTTATTGTCAAAGAGAGTCTTTTCATTAGCTCTCTGTCTCCAATATAAACTTGGGATGACTGCTTTGTATACGATATGGGAAAGTAAAAAACCGCTCAACTTAACAAAAGAGCAACAATCCACCACACAAAAATTCTCAACCAGACAAATTGCTGATACGACGGTATCTGGAGCCGATTTATACTAATACTCTGTCTTTTCGAGTGGTCATAGATAAATAGATTTACGTAAATTGACACAATAATTACTGATTAAATTTCACTCTTCGTATCTAAAGGTTTACAGTTATTTAAAATTACTTAAAGACCTAATTTGTATCTTAATGTAACCAAGATACTGGTTACATTTGAATACTGTAAAGCGAGTTTATCCATGGTAACGCGACGTCTTCTGGTTGCAATGTTTCACCCGCATCTATGCGCAGCATTGGCGACAACTCACGGCCTTGCAATTCGCTGAATAATTGTCGGAATTTCTCTCCGGCACCACAATAAGTATCACCGTAGCTGCTATCTCCCAGCGCAATAATGGCCCAACTTTTTTCGCCAAACAGGGGGAAACGATCCTGCACCTCAACAAAAAATGGCACTAAATCATCAGGGATATCACCTTGCCCGGTCGTCGATGTAATGACCAGCCAATGATCCGCATTCGCCTGTTGCACGTCATTCAGTCGTGCCGGATGAAATAACAATGCCTGGTGACCCAATTGCTGTAACAAATCAACAGCCTGCTCGGCGACGTATTGAGCACCGCCATAAACGGTTCCTGCCATGATTGCGATTGTCGCCATGTGCTATTTTCCTTGTTTTGCCGGATCGCATTGCACCGGCAATTGTTGATAATCTAAAATTGACCACAGTTGCGCAAAGTAGTCATCAGTTGCCTGCCAACCAAACTCTGTAAACAAT
>JAHJNE010000365.1 GCA_018820995.1 Gammaproteobacteria bacterium
TGTGACTTAAGATATACGCTGGCTGCTATCTTGTAAACGCAGGCCCATAGCGAGAGTATTGTGTTGAAAAGCGACGGTGATTGCGCCGAAGCTACTGCGGGTCATTTAAGTATTTCAGGTATATCTCAAGCGGTGTCTCGGCAAGCTGCGCCCACAATGCTTCTGCAACGGATTGCTGATTTTGGTAGAACTGATGACTGAAAACCAAGTGACCATGCAACATTTCAATATTAGGTTGCAGTTGTTGCATTGTGGCTGGGTCAAAACCCTCGGTTAAAGCATTTTTTCCGGCGATTTTACAGACGACAGACACCGCCTGTACTTTTTGCTGGGCCAGCATCTGTAACGCTTTGGCCTGGGCAGAAATAGGCGTCTTGATAAATTGCCGATGCGGTAGAGTTTTTTGCAAACTGCGTCCCGATTGATGTGCCAGCGTGACCTTTGACAGACCGTTAAAACTACTGCCGTTCCATTTTTTCGCTAACTCTTTCGAAGTCACCAGGCAAATTTCCTGTTGGGTAAATTCGCGGCGTGGGTCGGGTTTGTTGTGTCGCATTGGAAAGGCACCTAGTTCACGGCGGTCGTCAGAATAATTAGCGACTACCGCATCCACTTCGCCTGTTTTTAAGTACCTCAGGCAGCGATTCCATGGATAACGAACCAGTTTTAAGGTTAAATGCGGGACTTTGGCAGCGATTTTTTGCAAATGTTCGATGGTCGCACCGGGTCGCTCCGTTTGGACCTTATGACCATCACCCAGATAATAAGGCGCTATTGCGGTGTCCTGATAACAAAAGGTGAGGGTGGTATTGGCAAAAGAGGTATGACTGTAAACAATGGCGATGAATAATAAGCAGGTTTTGAGCCGGATTTTAGCCAGCCCTACTGCGATGTGCCTGGTGGTTATCAACTGCCTCATGTCCCTATTTTGAATTTTTTGCACGTCCTGGCAGCATCCTAAGCTTGAAGGTGCCGCCGCTGCAAGTGAATTAGTTAATGATTTGTGTGCGTACTACTCGCGCTACTCTTGCTACTACAGCAGGCATGACTACTGCGCAGCATGACGCATAGGATCAACAGTACTGCCGCAACCCACAATCCGCCTTGCTGCCCGGCAATGGGGATCAGAATTGCAAAGAACGGCAGCATATATTTGCCAGCACCTTGAAACACAAATTGATCGCGCACCAGCCACAGACCCAATAAATAGACACTGATTGGCAGCGTCACCGCAGCTACAGCAGCGGAAGGTGATATTGTCGCGCTGCCCAGCACGCTATCAATATTCACCGCTATGCCGGCACCCACTGCAGCACCGGCGGCATAAATGAGGAGATGGCCGTACCCCCAGGTCAGTGCCATCTTCAGTGTTGATTGTTGCAATTGTTCTTCGCGTGAGAAATACAACCACCACAAGCAAAACAGCACCACCATCGCCAGCAATGGCAGTTGCAGCAATGAGAAGGTCAGAGTGTGCTGAGCGGTTAGGTGGCTGATTGCCATCGAGCTTGCTAATAAGGTTTCACCGAGCACAATAATGTTCAACAGACCATAACGTTCAATCATATGATGCCGGTGCCAAGGGGTCGTGCCCTGACGTTCTGCCAGCGCCGGAACCAGCAGTTCCAGCACTGCGCCCAGCCCAAACAACAACAGCAACCAGAATGCCGGCATGGGTTGTTGGAGCATCAAACCAACCCAATACAGTTGCACCAAAAAAATGCCGGCGGCATAAGTCAAAGTGGTGCGTTTTAATTCAGGGTGGTGACGGGCAGCTCTCAGCCAGAATAGCACCATGCCAATGCGCATAATGACAAAGCCAATCACTATCAGGTTGAGTTGGCCGTCCCTGAAAAATGGGCTGATGCCCGCAGCCATTGTCAATGAACCCGCCATTACCAGCATGGTCAGCAACCGGAACAAAACATCATCATTATCGTAGGCTGAGGCAAACCAACTGAAGTTCATCCAGGCCCACCAGATGGCAAAAAACGCCAATACAAATTTGCTGATCCCTTCGAAGAAATGAGCGTGGGCTACGGCATGGTGCAGCTCGGCTGCAGCAGCGGCAATGGCAATCACGGCAACCAAATCAAACAATAACTCCAGTGGCGTGGCTGCCCGATGCGTTTCGTCGGTGGCTCGTGGTGGCATGGCTCGGACACCGGAGCGAAGAAAATCAGAGAGGTAATGCAGTGGCATTGGCATCGTCCTTTGGGCAATGATTGAGTCGGTGCTTCGACTCAACCGTTCTGTCACTATGGGTGAATATTAGCTGGATTTTCAGTCTATTTTTTAACACAAGAAGATGAATTAACAAGTATTTATTCATCATTGCTTACCAACACGCGCGTTAATATCACCTTCTGTTGAATGTTTGTCGTGATCAGCGCCCGAACAGGAATTTAATCACTGCTTTTGGTACTGACCCAAGCATGGACGGTCATTTAGCGGTGAAAAGTGACTGCCTGTTGGCTTGCGCTTGAAAAGTGGTTGGATTTAAGGTATTTCCATTCTGTTGAAGACTGAGCAAAAGACCAATGAGGCCAGGCAGCAAAGTCACTCTGCTGTGATAACACCGTTAGGTCAACAACGCCCAGTATGCCTGCAGACGCGAATTGCGCGAATGGGTTTTTGGCAGGAGGACGAAAGTGATAGCTTGGTTACAACAGTGGTTTAACTATCCGGCAGATCCGCTTCTGCTTATGGGTACTTACAGTCCAGGCTTGGTGCTGCTGTCTTTTCTGATAGCGGTACTAGCGTCGGCGATGGCGATTCAAATCACTAGTCAGGCGGTCGGTGCGCAACCTAAAGTACGGTTATTGATGCTGGGAA
The DNA here is from genome assembly GCA_018820995.1 of Gammaproteobacteria bacterium. Classification (GTDB taxonomy): domain Bacteria; phylum Pseudomonadota; class Gammaproteobacteria; order Enterobacterales; family Alteromonadaceae; genus Pararheinheimera. Next base: position 2,836 of record JAHJNE010000365.1, read on the forward strand.
GTGGCAGCATTGCTTTGGGGGGCGGGGTCTGGTCGATGCATTTTATCGGTATGCTGGCGTTTGCCTTGTGTACTGATGTTAGTTACCAATCTGGATTAACTTTTTTTTCGATGTTACCCAGCATTGCTGCGTCTTGGGTGGCGCTCGATCTCATCAGTAAAAAACGACTGCCATTATCCCAATTGTTGCTCGGCGGCGTGTTGGTTGGGGCAGGCATTGGCACCATGCATTACACCGGCATGGCTGCTATGCAAATGTCGGTGGCATTACGTTACGATTTACCCATGTTTTTATTATCGATTCTTGTAGCGGTGGTGCTGGCGATTCTGGCGCTATGGGTTCGTTTTGGCCTACGTCGTTTGCAATTGGCACCGCATTGGCTGACGTTATTAAGTAGTGTCGTGATGGGCGGCGCTATCACCGGTATGCATTACACCGGAATGGTCGCTGCACGTTTTGTCCCTCCTGCGGGCTTTATACCCGCCGAGCAGGTGGGTGAATTGCCGCTGGTACTGGCGATGGCCATTAGTTTTACCACCTTAGTGATTTGTGGTTTGGCCTTGGCAGTCAATCTGTTGCTGAAATACCGGGCTGCCAGTACCCGTGCTTCGGCCAATGAAAGCCGGCTCAAGGCGATGATGGACACCGCGGTGGATGGGATTGTCACCATCAACGCCCAAGGTCTTATTTTAAGTATGAACAAAGCGGCTGAGCATATTTTTGGCTGGCAACAAAGTGAATTGCTTGGCAAAAATGTCAAGGTGCTGACGCCGGAAGCCATTCGTCAGGATCATGATTCTTATCTGGATAATTACCTGCATACCGGCACGGCGAAAATTATTGGTGTGGGTCGTGATGTCGAAGCGGTGCATAAAAACGGCAAAGCAATCCCGGTGCGTTTGGCGATTGGTCATGTGCAATTGCCGAATGAAGATTTGTTTGTGGCCTTTATTACTGATCTGAGTGTCAGACGAAAAATGGAGCAGGATTTAACCGATAACGAAGCAAAATTTCGCTCCTTGATTGGCAATATCCCAGGCGCAGCTTATCGCTGCTTGTATAACGAATCCTGGGACATGTTGTTTTTAAGTGACGCTATCGAAGGTATTTCCGGCTATCCGGCCAGTGATTTTATGTTGCCAGATCCAAAGCGGCATTGGATAGAGATGATTCATCCGGATGATCAGGCCTTGGTGCAGGCGATGGAGTTGTATCAACAAGGTTTTCAGTTGGAATATCGCATTGTACACCGCGATGGTTCACAGCGTTGGGTACTGGAACAGGGTGAAGCGATCCGCAGCGCTGAAGGCGACATTCAGTGGTTGGATGGTTTTATTATGGATATCAGTCAGCGCAAACAGATGGAAACGGAACTGGTTCTCGCCAAAGAAAAAGCCGAGCTGGCCGCAGAAGCGCGAGCGGCATTTCTGGCCAATATGAGCCATGAAATCCGTACACCGATGAATGCAATTATTGGCTTTAGCGATTTATTGCTCAGTTCTGAATTAGCGGTCGAACAGAAAAAACATCTGGCGACTATCCACAGTTCTGCCCATTCGTTGTTGCATTTGCTGAACGATATTCTGGACAGTGCCAAGCTGGAAAAAGGCAAACTTGATCTGGAACTGCAGGACTTCTCTTTGCCAGCATTGCTAGATGCCGTGGTATCGACCTTGTGGATCCAGGCGCGGAAAAAGCAGCTGGCATTAACCCTTCATTTAGATCCGCAATTGGGCGAGTTTTATGTCGGTGCACCGGATCGACTACGCCAGGTATTAACCAATTTAATTGGCAATGCGGTGAAGTTTACTGAACAAGGCAGTGTAACGGTATCAGTGTCATTAATGGCCGACCAGCAGTTACAGTTTAGTATTCAGGACACCGGGATTGGCATTGCCGCTGAGCGTCTCAGTCAGATTTTTGATGCCTTTACCCAGGCTGATGCTTCGATGAGCCGGCGCTTTGGTGGAACCGGTTTGGGCACAACCATCAGCAAACAGTTAGTCGAATTGATGGGCGGGCAGATCTCAGTGCAAAGCACCGAGGGCGTGGGCAGCTGTTTTAGTTTTACGTTGCCACTGCCAACCGGCAAAGCGACCACCACAGTGTTACAAGGTTATTATCCGGCGTTACCGCCGCTTCATCTGTTGATTGCTGACGATATTCCGCAAAATCTGGAGTTGTTGCGACTGCTGTTAGAGCGGGCAGGTCATCAGGTGACATCAGCGACCAATGGCTTAGAAGTGGTCGAGATTTTTCAGCAACAACATCTGGAACAAGCCCAGCCAAAATTTGATCTGGTACTACTGGATATTCAGATGCCGCAGATGGATGGCTTACAGGCTTGCCGGAAAATTCGTCAGCTGGAGCAAAATCTCGACCAACCAGCACTACCGATCATCGCTTTGACTGCCAGTGTGCTGGACGAAGATAAAGTCGCGGCCAAAGAAGCCGGGATGCAGGGGTTTGCCAGCAAGCCGATAGATTTTGGTGCCTTGTGTTTTGAAATGGCGCAGGTGTTAAAGTTGGAGATCCGTGAGCCATTGACGGCGACATCCACCACGACCGGCGATGAAGAACAATTACTAAACTTGCCAAAAGCATTGCAACTGTGGGGCAATCTGGCGACTTATCTGCCTGCGCTGCAGCAATTTTTAACTCAGCAGCAGGATGTCTGGCAGTCACTGCTGGAAAGTCTACAACAAGATGATTTTCAGACTGTCCAGCAACAGGCGCATGCGGTCAAAGGCGTCAGCGCGAATCTGGCGTTGGAGCAACTGAGTAAAGTCAGTGCCGAATTGGAGCAGGCCGCACGGCAGCATCAAACAGAGCGCTGCCAACTCTTGTTACAGAAAATTTCGCAGTGCTGGCCAAAATTCATCGCCCACTGTCAGCAGTTGCAGCAACAGTTGCCAGCGGCGGATGAAGCAAGCATGCACAGCATCACGGCGGCGCAATTACTTGCGTTGCTGCAGCGACTGCAAGTTGCCACTGCCAACAATGAATTTGATGATGACATTATGACGCAACTCGCAGGGTACAATGGTCCGCATCAGCTGCCCGTTATGCAGCTTTTAGACACGCTAAACGATTTTGATTTCCAGGCGGCACTGCTGCAACTGGTTCATCTGCAACAAAAACTAACTGCCGGAGCCGTCTGATGAGCAATGAACATCCTACATTGTTACTGGTCGATGATGAGCCGACCAATTTACGGGTGCTGCGAACCGTGCTGCAAGATCAGTATCGGTTGTTGTTTGCCAAAAGTGGTGAAGAAGCATTGCAGTTGGTGGCGCAGCAACAGCCAGATTTGATTCTGCTGGATGTAATGATGCCGGGTCTAACTGGTTTTGACGTGTGCAGCCGGTTAAAAGCAAATCCGGCGACCCAAGCCATTCCGGTTATTTTTGTCACCGCACTGAAAGACGAAGTTGATGAAACCAGGGGGTTTGACGTCGGCGCGGTGGACTACATCACCAAACCGATTAGCCCGGCGGTGGTCAAAGCACGGGTGAAAACGCACCTCTCGTTAGTGCAGGCAGTAGAGCTCAAGCAAACCCGTTTGCAGGTGATCCAACGGCTTGGCCGCGCCGCTGAATACAAAGACAATGAAACCGGTTTGCATATTCTGCGGATGAGCCACTATGCCGAAATATTGGCGCTGGCTTATGGGTTTAGCGCGCAGCAGGCTGAAGATTTGCTGCACGCAGCGCCAATGCATGACATTGGTAAAATCGGCATTGCCGATCATATTCTGCTCAAACCCGGCAAGCTGACCGCTGAGGAATATCAGGAGATGCAAAAACACCCGCTGATCGGCGCTGAAATTATCGGCGACTGTGAATCGGTACTTTTGAAAATGGCCAAAACTGTTGCTTTGTATCACCACGAAAAATGGGATGGCACGGGTTATCCACATGGTTTAGCTGGTAAGCAGATCCCGGTTGAAGCCAGAATTGTCGCACTTTGTGACGTGTTTGACGCGTTAACCAGCACCCGGCCGTACAAAAAAGCCTGGACTGTGCCCGATACACTTGACTATGTCCGGCAACAAAAAGGCCTGCATTTTGAGCCAATCCTAGTCGATTTGCTGGAGCAGCAGCTGCCACAAATTCTGGAAATTAAAGAGCGCTGGGCCGAGTAACATGACGTTACTTCTGCGTTTGCTATCGCCGTTGCTGGCTGGAGATCCGATGAAATTTACCCGTTATGCCTTGTTTTTTCTGAGTGTGCAGTTTGCTGCGAGTCATCTTCACGCCGCTGATTATTTTCCACCAGCAGGCCAGTGGCAGGCGGTGAGCCCACAAAGTCTTGGTGTGGATGCCGATAAACTCGCCGCTGTTGTTGCTTATGCCATTGCCAGTGAAAATAAGGCTGCTAAAGATCAGACGTTGGTGCAGGCGACAACTTTTGGTGCCCGCGAACCTTTTGATCAAATTATCGGCCCGATGTCGGTGCGCGCCGCTGCCAATGGCTTGATTATTTACCGTGGGAAAGTGATTGCCGAATGGGGTGACACGCACAAAGTGGATATGACCCACAGCATCAGCAAAACCTTTTTAACGGCGGTGACCGGACTTGCGATAGACGATGGATTGATCCATAACAGCAATGATTTAGTTGCTGCTTATTTGCCATCCGACAGCCAGCTTTTCAGCAGTGAGCACAATCGGCAAATTCGTTGGGAGCATTTATTGCGTCAAACCAGTGACTGGCAAGGGACGCTCTGGGGTAAACCCGATTGGGCCGACCGGCCGGAAGGTGAAGCCAAAGACTGGCCAAACCGGCCTTTGCATCAGCCAGGAACTAGGTATAAATACAATGATGTGCGGGTCAACTTATTGGCCCTGGCGACGACTTATGTTTGGCGTAAACCCTTACCTGTGGTGCTTAACGAAAGGATCATGCAACCGATCGGTGCCAGCAGCAGTTGGCGCTGGTACGGCTACGACAATAGTTGGATAGAACTCGACGGCCAAAAAATACAAAGTGTTTCTGGTGGTGGCCATTGGGGCGGCGGCATGTTTCTGAATGCCTGGGATCTGGCCCGTTTTGGCTATTTATTTTTACGTGACGGACAGTGGCAAGGTCAACAATTGATTAGCCGTGATTTTATTGCCAAAGCCAGCACAGGGGGGTCAGCCAAAGCCGACTATGGCTACGCTAATTGGTTTTTAAATCCGAAGCGTAAGGCATTACCAGCTGCACCAGAGACGGCTATTACTTTTCAAGGCGCTGGACGGAATATTGTCTATCTTGATCAGCAACATGATGTTTTGATGGTGGTGCGTTGGATTGGTAATGGCGATGAGTTAAATCAGCTGGTTGCAAAGCTATTAACTGCATTACCTGCGAGTCACTAACGATTGGCAGACAACTAAAATACAACTGATTAGAAAATATTACAAAATTAATGAGCTCACTATTACTTTTGTAAAAAAAAGCATTTTTCAGGTACTACGAAAACATAATAGGCTACACTAAGTTATTGTTTTTAATAGTCCGAATGGAAATCGAATGCGAACTAATCTACCTATCACCCGCAATGAAAAAACTTTTTCAACGACCACTAAACTCATCTCAGTCACCGATACTAATGGCAATATTCTGGAGTGTAATGATGCCTTTGTTGAGATTAGTGGTTATCAGAAAAGTGAGTTGATTGGGCAGCCGCACAATATTGTCCGGCATCCGGAAATGCCCGCTGCAGCTTTTGCCGCCATGTGGTCGTATCTGAAATTGGGTAAGCCTTGGATGGGATTAGTGAAAAATCGCTGTAAAAATGGCGATTATTATTGGGTGGATGCTTACGTGACGCCCGTGACCAACCATGGCAAAGTTGTGGGTTACGAATCAGTTCGATCTTGTCCAAAACGCGAAGACATAGCCCGGGCGGAACGTTTATATGCCCAAATCAATAGCGGAAAAAAAGTCGCTCAAAGCGCGTCATTCGCTGCTTCCCATATCTTGCTGGCGGTTGCCATTCTGTTGACCGCAGTGCTGTTCTTCGCCGGGTATCAGTCAATTTCTGAAGTGGTGCTGGTGCTCAGTATCATTGCCTATGCCGTGATGGTGTCTTATCGCAATCAAGCAACGATTGAATCATTAAATCAAATGTTGACCAGCAGTTTTTCTGATCCGCTTGCCGCACAAAGTTATACCGATTCCAGTGGATCTTTGGGCTTATTAAAAGTGGCTATTTTAAGCCAGAATGCGCATCTGGGGACTGTGATTAGCCGGATAGAAAATGCCGCGCTAAATGTCGCGAAAGAGTCGGAACGTGGTTATCAACTCACCGTGAAAACCTGTGGTGAAATTGAGCGCCAGCAAACAGAA
>JAHJNE010000366.1 GCA_018820995.1 Gammaproteobacteria bacterium
AAGCGACGACGATGGCAGACAGCACATCGCCGCGGACATTGGTTAGCCAATGTTGTTTAATCGTTTGAAACATGGTTTGAAATCCAATCAAAAAGGTCAATCTGGTTCAGATGGCGGTCGTATCAATTGATGCAATCTGCTATGGCGAATACGGCCCAATAGCGTCTGAACTTCTGGTATGTAAAAGTAGAAAACCGCGAAGAGGCATCGCCTGCACGGCCATTGTTAGCTCACGGTAGTCGCTACTTTAGCACAATGCGGCAATGACTGGCCACGCCATGGCGTTGAAGAGGGGAATGCATCAGCAGCCGTAATAGCAGGTGCATGGGACTTTTTGAAAATTCCAATACCAGATCTCAGTACTAATAAGCGGAGGTCGTGATCAATGTTTTAACTTTGGCTCATTTAACATTGGCTCATTTGACATTGCAGATATTGCAGCAGCAGTTTTAAGCCGGCTTTCATATGGGTGCGATGTGGGTAAACCAGATGGACCGGCAGTGGCGCAGGCATAAAATCAGTCAGCAGCGGCACCAGTTGCCCGGCCTGAATTTCCTCTTCCACCTGATAGCGGGTGACGAACATCAGCCCCATGCCATTTAGTACCGCTGGTTTTGCCGCCCGATTGCTATTGGTGTGAAAAGGCCCCCGCGCCTGCACTGAAAGCACTTTTCCTTTGTCCAAAAACTCCCAGTATTTCTCCGGACTACTGTTGGCTGTCGAGATGCATTGATGCTGGCTTAAATCGTTTGGGTGTTGCGGAATCCCTTGGGTGGCTAAATAGGAAGGCGCCGCGACCAGCACGATGGGTAACCGCGTCAAGGGTCTGGCAATCAGACTGGAGCTAGCCAGTTTGCCAAAGCGCACGGCCACATCGATGTCTTCACGAACCAGGTCGACTTGGCGATCGTCGAGCACCAATTCAATCTGTAACTTTGGATAACGCTGTAAAAACTCTGGCAATAACGGCGCGATCACCGTACCACCATAAGTGACTGCGGCGCTGATCCGCAAAACGCCAACCGGCTCATCACGTAATTCCGCCAGATGGTGTTCAGCCTGGTCGGCTTGCCGTACCACTTGTTGGCAATAACTAAAAAAAGCCTGCCCCTCGGTGGTAAGCCGTAGTTGCCTGGTGGTGCGTTGCAACAGTCTGACGGACAAGTGTTGTTCTAAGCGGGCAATCGCCTTGCTCACTGCGCCTTTGGACATGCCAAGGGCCGTTGCCGCCAGCGTAAAACTGCCGCTTTCGACCACTTTGGCAAAAATAGCCATATCACTAAGTCTTTGCATTAACGACAAGATGGCAACTCCCAAACCGCCCGATTGGTGAAAGAAAGCAGTTTACCAAAGTTATCTGAGGCTGATTGTTTCCCTTTGGAAACAAAGTATCGCTGCAAAGGTGACTAATCAATAGAAAATTGCCGGCGTAGAATGGCGCCTCATCAGTCAACACCGTCATCGGACAAGGAGCGCGACCATGTTTTTCCAGATACTGTTTTCCGTGGTAAAAGGCCTGCTAGAACAGCAAGGGCATGTCATTGACCCAGTCCCTGATGATCAGCTGCGATCTCAGCCACAGACGCTGCCGGTGTGCACTGATCCAAGCTGCAAGCCGCTGCAATAACTGCGTTGGATTTCTAGGTTTCTACCAAAGTTGTTCCCTACCTTTTGCACTGCTCCGGCAGTGCTTTTTTTTGGGGTTCTACCTTGCTGCAATGTTAATACATCAGCCTGCGGCTGCAGATTTATGCAGAACACTCATTCGCTTACAGATTTTGGCTGAAGCCATAACCAGATTTTTTGCAGCAGAGGCCACAATACGCGCTGGCATAACAAAGAAATCACCGCCAGCACTGTCGCCACTCCGGTTGGTAAAATCGCGCCAAAGGCAAAGGTCATTCCAAGTGCCACCGCTAAAAACAGTTCTGCCCGGTAAAAAGGCAGCACTATCGCGCTTAGTAACAACCCCTGAAATATCCATTCTGTGATTGCCATGTGTTGCAATTGGAAACTAGTGGCGAGCGCTAAACTACAGCAAAAAATAATGCTGCCAGCGATGATGGCGTTTCTGCCAGCATGGGTATTGGTACTTTGTGCCAGTCTTTGTTGCAGCGACCCAAGTAACCACCAAGCCAATAATGGCAATAACAATCCCCAGCTATTGGATATTGCAGGTAAATCAGCTTGATTCAACAGATGGTGACTGCTGATCCCGCCATTAAAAAACTCCAGGGTTAAAAGCAATAAGATAAAACACAGCACAAATATGCTGCCGACAGTGCGCAGTTTAGGTTGCGGGGAAGGGGTCATCTTTCAGTTTCTGTTGGTGATCAAAAGGATAAAACGAACCTAGCCTTGATTGAAGACGAAGACAATCGTTGGCGGCTGATCTTTTGTATCAAAATATGCTTTGCAACATGCCTTTGCGGTGAGCCCGAATGGCGAGACCGCAGCTCCAATCTATCGTCTCGTTGTTATTGATTCGAGGGTGTTTGGCGT
>JAHJNE010000367.1 GCA_018820995.1 Gammaproteobacteria bacterium
GCCGTAGAGGGCGCGAACCGTTTCCTGCGCCGCGTTTGGACCTTAGTCAATGACTTCAAGCAACACACTTCGGTTGCGGCTTTGGATATCGCAAATTTATCAGCGGATCAAAAAACGCTCCGCCGCGAAATTCATAAAACCATCGCCAAAGTCACCGATGATGTGGGTCGTCGTTATACCTTTAACACGGCCGTCGCCGCGGTGATGGAACTGATGAATAAGCTGCAAAAAGCTGCGACCGAATCGGCGCAGGATGTTGCTGTTTTATCCGAAGGCATTCATGCCGTGGTCGCATTGCTTAACCCTATCACCCCGCATTTGTCACAACATTTGTGGCGTGAATTAGGCCATAGTTCTGAGCTTGAACAGACCGCTTGGCCAGTCGTCGATCAATCTGCTTTGGTTGAAGATGAGAAACTGGTCGTGGTGCAAATCAACGGCAAGGTTCGCAGCAAAGTAACGGTTGCTATCGACGCCACTGAAGAGCAAGTGTTGGCATTAGCCAAAGCTGAAGATAACGTGCAAAAGTACTTAGAAGGCGTCACGGTACGTAAAGTGATTTACGTTCCGGGCAAATTGTTAAGTCTGGTGGTGGGATAGTATGACTAAATTGCCGGGTTCTATGCGCCAACTGTTGTCGTTCTCACTGCTGCTTGGCAGTCTGCTGTTGAGCAGTTGTGGCTTTCAGTTACGTGGCCAATTGCCACTGGCAAAATATCCGGCAATTTATCTGCAAGGCGACAAACATTCGCAGCTTTTGACGGAGCTCAGTACGCAGCTCCGTCGTAATAACGTGCAATTGCCGGAACAAAGCAGCCTGCAGATCCCGCAAATTAAACTGGATCGCGACAGTCTGCAACGTCGTACTTTATCGTTATTTCCCAATGGTCAGGTTGCGGAATACGAGCTGATTTACACGGTGAATTATCAGTTGCAACTGCCAAATCAAGAACCAGTGCCATATCAGATTGAACTGTTTCGGGATTATCAAGACGATCCAAACCGCGCTTTGGCTAAAGCCCGGGAGTTAGATTTATTGCTTTCGGAATTACGTGGACAAGCGGTCGCCCGGATTATTCGCCAACTCGGCCGGCTTTAAGCCATGCTGAAGCTTTACAGCAATCAACTGGGCGCACAGCTTAAAAAAAGTTTAGCGCCGGTTTATCTGGTGTTTGGCGAAGAACCGCTGCAAAAAATGGAAGCGTTGGATGAAATCCGTGCTGCCGCTAAAAAACAAGGTTTTGACGATCGGCAAAGTTTTATTGTCGAAGCACAATTTGAATGGGCGGACTTTGTTAACGAACTGAACAGCATGTCATTGTTTGCGCAAAGACAATTGCTCGAACTGGACTTAGGCACAGCCAAACTAACCCCGGCAGCCATCGAACAACTGAAACAACTGCCCGCACTGCTGCATGCTGATGTCATCTTGGTGCTGCATGCTGCAAAATCTGCCACTGAATTTACCAAACAAAGCTGGTTTAAAACACTAGCTGACATCGCCGTACAGGTACAGTTTTATCCGTTAGATGACGGTCAGTTTATGCGCTGGCTGAAAGACCGTGCCGCGTTGCTTGGCTTAAGATTACAAACCGACGCTTTACAGCTATTGCAACATCATGCCGCCGGTAATCTATTGGCTGCCAGACAAGAGTTAGAAAAACTGGCGTTAACCCACTATGGTCAATGGCTAGATGCGGCATTTTTACAACAATATCTCGCCGATCAATCTCATTTTACGGTATTTCAGCTGATTGATTCCGTGCTCGCAGGATTAGGTGAAGAAGCTTTACACCGACTCGACCGTTTACTGCAGCAAGATACCGAAGCGGTGGTGATTGGCTGGCAACTGCAAAAAGAAGCACTCACCTTATTGCAATTACAGGCTGCTGAACAACAAGGCTTGGCACTGAATGATTTATATAAAAAATTCAGTATCTGGCCAAAACGTCAGCCACTGTATCAATTAGCATTACTTCGATTATCGAGCAATTGGCTGCATTATCTGGTGCAGGAACTGGCGTGTTTTGACCGTGGCTATAAATCCGGACAACTGACGCACCCTGAAGTGGCATTGGCGCATTTGGTGACACTGTTTATCAAACCGGTGCCGAAGTTATTCTCACTGCAACAACAACTGGCGACATAAGGCACAATACCAATGGCCATGCGTGGACTTTATGGCGGTACTTTTGACCCTATCCATCAGGGGCATTTGCAACTGGCCCTCTATGTGCAGCAATACTGTCAACTTGATCAGCTTGAACTCATCCCTTGCCATTTACCACCACACCGTGCTCATCCGGGCGTCAATAGCGAGCACCGCGCGGCAATGGTGCGGTTAGCGATAGCGCCTTACCCGCAGCTGGTATTAAATTTACTCGAGCTGGATAAACACTCTCCTTCTTACACCGTAGAAACTCTCGAGCTTTTACATTCTCAACACCCGACTGACACTTTACTCTTTATGATCGGTATGGATTCATTGCTCCAGTTTCATACCTGGCATCGCCATCAGGATATTTTAAAACTGTGTCATCTATTGGTCTGCCAACGTCCCGGCTATCAACCGGACAACCAAATCACCCGAACGCTGTTGTCTCAACAGCAAGTGCAGACAGTTGCCGACTTACAGCGAAACTCGGCCGGTGGCATCCTGCTGCTGCCAAACCCGCAGTTTGACGTGTCAGCGACCAACATCCGCGCTTCATTGAAGCAACC
>JAHJNE010000368.1 GCA_018820995.1 Gammaproteobacteria bacterium
CAACAAGCCTTTGGTTATCGTGCTGGCGTATTGCAAAGTGTTGGTCAGCGTCAGGTGTACCCATTGCTGCTTAAGTATTGTGCTGAACCTTCAGCGCACCGTTTGTTATTGTGTGGCAACAGTTTGCACAACCTGCATCCAATAGCAGGACAGGGCTTTAATTTAGCGCTGCGGGATATTGTGGCGATTAACGAATTAGTTGGCCAACATCTGGCGGATGTCGGCAGTTATGCACTATGCCGAGCGTATCAGCAGTTACGGCAACCCGATGTAGCAGAGGTGATTGGTTTTACCGACACTTTAGTGCGGTTATTTTCCAATAACAGCAAATTAATGGCATTCGGCCGTAGTCTTGGGCTTAGTGCATTGATGGGCTGTGAAACGCTTAAAACAAAATTTGCTCATCAAAGTATGGGGTTAAGCCCAATTTTGCGTCAACAACAGGCGCTTAGAACCTTAGCGGCAAGCTCGTCGCAGATGAAGGATTAAAGCATGCAGACTTGGGATGTGGTGATAGTGGGAGCCGGCAGTGCCGGTTTAACGCTGGCGTTATTACTGGCGCAGGGCGATCACAGCCAACAGCTTAAAATTCAGGTATTAGACCAAGGCCCTGTTCCTGAGCCAGATCCAGTGCCCGAACCAACACCTGAAACACAACCGGCTAGTTTTGCCAGAGTTAGCGCGTTAAACTTAGCATCAAAACGGCTGTTAACGACGCTCGGCGTTTGGCCGCATCTTAGCGCAAACCCGGCTTATCAGCAGATGGATGTGTGGGAAGCAGATAGCTTTGCCCGTATTTCATTTGACGCGCAGTCTTTGGGTTTGCCAGCGCTTGGTTTTATTGTCGATAACGAACAATTACGGCAACAGCTGTATGCGAGAGTGCTACAACTGCCGCAGATCAGCTGCCGCTTTGGCGTGAAGATCACCAATATTAATAGCTCGGCCGAGCAAAACCTATTGCAACTGCAAGACGGTCAGATGTTACTGGCTAAATTACTGGTTGGCGCCGACGGGGCCAATTCGTTTGTGCGGCAACAGTTGCAAATGCCGATCGCATTTTGGGATTACGAGCAACACGCAGTGGTTGCAACGATAAAAACCGCTGAACCGCATCAACAAACGGCCCGACAAGTATTTTTACCGACCGGGCCTTTGGCGCTGCTGCCACTGGCGGACCCACATCTATGTTCAATTGTCTGGAGCACCACGCCAGAGCAAGCCGCCAATTTACTTGCTGCTGACCCTATCAGCTTTAATCAGCAATTAACCGCCGCTTGTAATGCAGTGCTTGGCATGGCGGAGTTGGTGAGTGAGGCTGCGGTTTATCCGCTTCGTATGCGTTATGCCAAACAATGGTTTACCCAACAAGCGGTGTTAGTGGCCGATGCAGCGCATACTATTCACCCATTGGCTGGTCAGGGCATGAACCTTGGCCTGATGGATGTTGCTGCATTAGCAGAACTAATCAATCAGCAGCTTGGGCAGAATTTACCACTGGTTGATGCCAGGATGCTTCGAACCTATGAACGATGGAGAAAAAGCGAGGCACAACAAATGATTACGGCGATGGAGCTGTTTAAACGCGGCTTTGGCAGCAGTTTGCCACTAGCAAAGCTGGTCAGAGCTGTCGGGATGAAATTGACCAATCAAATGCCGGTTTTGAAGCAAAAAATCATGGCGGCTGCGCTTGGCAACAGCGGTGACTTACCAGCGATAGCAAGGCCTGAGGTGAATCCGCTGTAATTCAGTTGCGAGGATATAAGGTATACAGTTTGATTTTCGCATTATTAAATCTAATGAAAATGGGGCTGTTTGCCGCATAGCCCATCGGCTATAATCCGGCCCATCTTTTAGCGATACCCGTAATGATGCTGTGGATATCAGCAAAATGCCGGGCAGAAGCCTTTATCATCGATACCAAAAATCATTGAAGAAGCGAAGGCAACAACCCCGCATCTTCAAGGCTGAAGGGTAAAAATGTGTGGCATGCTGTCAGACAAGCTGGAACCTGCAGTACCTTTACTACCCTATGACAATAGCTGGTGCCCACATCAGCGCAGAGGATGGTACAGATGGCTCAACAAACTGTGTTAATTGGCAAACATATCGAAGCAGGCGCTAAAGTCGTCGATTTCCATGGCTGGGATATGCCACTGCATTACGGCTCTCAAATTGAAGAACACCACGCGGTCCGCACCGATGCTGGTATGTTCGACGTTTCTCATATGACCATTGTTGACCTCACCGGTGAGCGTACCCGCGAATTCCTGCGTTATTTAGTTGCCAACGATGTGGCAAAACTGACAGTCCCAGGTAAAGCGCTGTACACCGGCATGCTGAACGCAGCAGGCGGTGTGATTGACGACCTGATTGTTTATTTCATGACTGAAACCTTCTTCCGCTTAGTAGTGAACTCTGCTACCCGCGAAAACGACCTGGCGTGGATCAACGCCCAGGCCAAAGCTTTTGACATCACCGTCACCGAGCGTCCGGAATTTGCGATGATCGCGGTGCAAGGCCCGAACGCCAAAGCTAAAGTTGCTACCCTTCTGAATGAAGAGCAAAAAGCCGCTGTTGCTGGCATGAAGCCATTTTTTGGCGTGCAAACGGGGAATCTGTTTATCGCCACTACCGGTTACACCGGTGAAGATGGTTACGAAATTTCTTTACCAAATGAAGCTGCCCCGGATTTCTGGCAAAAACTGTTGGATGCGGGCGTAAAACCTGCTGGTTTAGGCGCGCGTGACACCCTGCGCTTAGAAGCGGGCATGAACCTGTATGGTCAGGACATGGACGAAACTGTGTCGCCACTGGCTGCTAACATGGGCTGGACCATCGCTTGGGAACCTAGCGATCGTAACTTTATTGGCCGCAGCGCACTTGAAGCGCAACGCGCTGCCGGTTCTTACAAACTGGTAGGCTTAGTGATGGAGCAAAAAGGTGTGCTGCGTCATGGTCAAAAAGTGATTGTGGCAGGCGGTGAAGGCGAAATTACTTCAGGTACTTTTTCTCCGACTTTGGGTTACAGTATTGCGATGGCACGGGTACCAGCCTCGGTTGGCGACAGTGCAGAAGTAGATATCCGTGGTAAATTAGTGCCGGTAAAAGTGGTGAAACCTTCTTTTGTTCGTATGGGCAAAAAAGTCATCTAAACTAGCTTTGCACAGGCAGGCGCAAGCAGTCTGCCGGTGAAAAAACAACAAACAAAATACCTTACATGGTCCGAGGAACTAACATGAGCAATATCCCACAAGAATTAAAATACGCATCATCACACGAATGGGTTCGCAGCGAAGGTAACGGCGTTTATACCGTTGGTATTACTGAACATGCACAAGACCTGTTAGGCGATATGGTGTTTGTTGAATTGCCAGACGTGGGTGACACTGTTGCTCAGGGCGACGATGTTGCAGTTGCTGAATCAGTAAAAGCAGCTTCTGATATTTATGCACCAATCTCTGGTGACATCGTTGCTGTCAACGAAGCGCTGAACGATTCTCCGGAAACAGTGAACAGCGCTCCTTATGCGGATGGCTGGTTGTTCCAGATTAAAGCATCAGACGAAGCCGAAGTGGCTGCTTTATTAGACGCAGCGGGTTACGCAGCTTCTATCGCCGAATAAGCCCGAAAGGGAAAAAACAACCCCGCCGTAAAGCGGGGTTTTGTTTTATCCCCTTCATCCTTGAAGATGCAGGGTTGTTGGCCGCCTTCGCTCATTGGGGCGCCAGCCCGGTCCATCGCATAGTTGACTATGCTTATGGATTCGGTCGGTTGCCGCCGAGCTGCATCATCAATGATTTTGGGGATGCCCGATAGGGTAAAACGATTTTGTAAGTTAATTAGCAATGATCTAGGCCAAGCTGACTATTGCGTCGTATCAGCAATGTCTGCAGCGCCAAACCGTTGCCCCCGTTAAGCTTTTTAGGAAATTCCAGGCATGACCACTTCTGTGAAAACCCTGTCGCAACTTGCGAATCATCAAGAATTTATCGCCCGCCACATCGGCCCGAACGCTGCGGAAACGCAAGCGATGCTGATTGAACTGGGTGTCAACAGTGTCGAAGAGCTGATTGCGCAAACCGTACCGGCTGGTATTCGTTTAACCACGCCATTAGCCACAGGTGAAGCGACCACAGAAGCGGATGCACTGGCTTACTTAAAAGCCGCTGCCAGCAAAAACAAAATGTTTAAGTCGTATATTGGTATGGGCTACCACCCAACCCATACGCCAAACGTTATTTTACGTAACGTGCTGGAAAACCCGGGTTGGTACACCGCTTATACCCCTTACCAGCCAGAAATTGCTCAGGGCCGGTTAGAAGCACTGCTGAATTTCCAACAAGTGTCGTTAGATTTAACCGGCATGGAGCTGGCATCAGCTTCATTACTGGACGAAGCGACTGCCGCTGCCGAAGCGATGGCGCTGGCAAAACGCGTCACTAAAAACAAATCAAACAGCTACTTTATTGCTGACGATGTACACCCACAAACCATTGACGTTGTGCGCACCCGTGCTGAAATGTTTGGTTTTGAAACTATTGTTGGTAAAGCCGCTGATGCCGTGAACCACGATGTGTTTGGTGCGCTGATCCAATACCCGTCAACCACCGGTGAAGTTCGTAACGATGCACAGCTGATTGCTGATTTAAAAGCGAAAAAATCGATTGTTGCCGTGGTAACTGACCCAATGGCACTGCTGCTGTTAACGTCACCTGGTGAGTTAGGTGCAGACGTTGTCGTTGGCTCTGCCCAGCGTTTTGGTGTGCCAATGGCCTTTGGTGGCCCACACTCAGCGTTTTTTGCGACCCGTGATGAGTACAAACGTTCAATGCCAGGCCGGATTATCGGGGTGTCGAAAGACCGTCGTGGTAATCAGGCACTGCGCATGGCCATGCAAACGCGCGAGCAGCATATCCGCCGTGAAAAA
>JAHJNE010000369.1 GCA_018820995.1 Gammaproteobacteria bacterium
AAGTTCACCTGGCGATTAATACCAGTTGGTTATCGATTCTCTGTTTTCCGGGATGGAGAGAGGATTTGTTTATGTCGCATTGGCTGCTGTGACGCCCGTCACGGCTAAGGTAAACATGACGGGCAATTATTGATGCTGGATATTCACAGACCCGCCGCCACCATGTTTTTAATCTTGCTGGCTTTTTCAAAATGGTCTAGTTGATGAGTGTGGATCCACCAGGTTGCGGCCTCCATTACCAGCGCCGGTTGATCGTTTTTATTTGCAAAAAATGCGTAGAAAGACACTCCGACCGACTCGCCTTTGGCTTGAATTTTCTTTTCACATACCGCTATTATTTTTTCTCGCAACACGTTTTGCATGCCATTTGTCCATGATGAAGGTTCAGGCTGACATCATCGGTGATGCAACAGAATTTTTGTTACTTATTTTGAAAACATCTGTCATCGACCGCAGTTTAGGTCAACAGGGCTCAGTTGCTCTGCCAGGCTCCTGGTTTTGTCGGTGACTTCGGTGCCGGTATGCAAAGTGCTTTTACGTTCGATCAGCATGATGTGACACTCCTGTTCGGCAATGGGGTTGTGCCTGACCCCCTTGGGTACAACGTACATATCGCCTTGCTGCAGTACGACAATACGATCGGCCATTTCGATGGTCAAAGAGCCTTTGAGGATGTAAAAAAGTTCATCCTCATGTTCGTGGCTATGCCAGGCCAGAGTGCCCTGAACTTTGGCGACTTTGACATAAGAATCATCAAGTTCGGCGACGACTCGTGGCGACCAGAGTTCAGTTAAACTATCGGCGACCCGCGCCGGAGATATTACATCTGTCATGGAGGTTCAGTCCTTTTTAGCTGTTGCACAAATTGATATGGCTTGGCAATGTCATTTGGTCATATCCATCGACCCGATGCCGATTGATGTTGTTCGCTGCCCGCATCGGACGCTATTGCCCCCGGATTGTGCTATTCAGATTGAAACTGGGCATTGCTGTTGTAAAACACATAGCGACTTTCCTCCTGACATTTATCATTTTTCTGGTCGCGGTTATAACTTGCCATGGCGGCTTGGTTCATGGCCGTTGTAGTGCGGCAAGTCAGCGTCCAATTCATCCCAATTAGCTTTTGAGGAGACGAAGTTGTGTGAGATAGGTCGTTCAACGATGTCAGTGTCTAAAATACCAAGCCTTATCCGCAATTTATTAGGTGTTTGTGTATTGCTACTATAAATGGGCGATGCACAGACACGGCAAAAATGCCGCACCTTTCCCGGCGAGGCTTCATAACCCGCCAGCAATGCCTGGCCAGTTTTTAGCTGTACATCTGCTGTATTAACAAAACCATTGGTGGCGTACGCCGTGCCACTACTTTTTCGACACTTGGAGCAGTGACAGTGGATAATGGCGTCAATCGCGCCATGCACTTCCAACGTGATTGCACCACAAAGACAACTACCTTGATACATAGCATTCTTTCCTGTTTGCTTCATTGTGATTTGTGAGCGGGTGGATGAGGTTTAAAGTGCTCCATGTTGCACTTTGCTTTAGTGATCAATGTTAAACAGTGTCCTTTCAAAAGTGAAGACTGCGTTTTCCATGCTCGTACAGCTGACAACAAACCGACGCCGAGTCAAATGGCTGAAAATGCTTGCTGGCTTGAGGTTACAGCTTCTGAACGACAGTATGTTTCCTAACTACTATTTGTAATTTCGTCATAGTCACAGTCACTTTGGCTTCACTTCTTAAATCCAGATGTCGTCACTGCAGTTTAATTAAATAAACAAAAAAGTATATTTAATGTGGTTTGATCGTTATACTGCCCAAAAATACCGCAGCAAGGTGGAAAGGATGTCGCAATTGACCAAGGAAACCGCAGTCTATAGCTCGATGGAGCAGGACAGTATTCACGTGCAGGAACCGCACAGCATTCAGGCAAAACAAACCGGTCACACGCAACAATTTGATCTAGAACCACTCATGGCCTCCGCACCGCAACAGTATCAACACCCGCAATGGGTGCTGCTGACCATTTGCTTAATTGCGCTATTTTCAGTGGCTGGGTTGGCGTTGCCTTACCCTATTTTGGCGCCGATTTTTGCATCTCCGACCCTGACTCCTTTTAACCATTGGTTGGGATTAGACCCAACCTTGCTATTTGGTTTAGCGATTGCGGCCAGCCCGCTGGGAATTTTGCTGGGAAGTGCGGTGCTGGGTGCTATTTCCGATATTTATGGCCGGCGCCCGGTGTTGCTGTATTCGTTGTTACTGGCATTGTTGGGTTATGGCTTGTCGGCGGTTGCCATCGCCAACGAGCAGTATCTTTGGTTTGTGCTGGCGCGGTTTTTGACCGGTATCTGTGAAGGCTCAATTAGCATTGCCCGCGCCATTGCTGCGGATTTACATCCACAAATCAACCGGAACAAAAGTATGGCCTGGGTTAATAGTGCGCTGCATGGCGGCTGGCTGGTGGGTCCTTTGGTCGGTGGTTTTACCGTGCAATACGGCGTGGATGTGCCATTTTGGGTGGCGGCTGGGGCGATGTTACCTTGTATGATGTTGGTGTATTTTCTGTTGCCGGCAACGCAGTTGCAACCCAATGCGCTGTCGTTATGGCGCAATATAGCGGCGAATAATTCGCTGCAATTGCTGCGTGAGCCTGTGTTGAAATGGGTGGTGCTGATTCAACTCAGTTACACCATTGGTCTCAATGCATTTTATGAGTTTTATCCGTTATGGCTGGTGGAGGCCGAGCAAT
>JAHJNE010000370.1 GCA_018820995.1 Gammaproteobacteria bacterium
ATAACTATGGGCCGCACTCTTTATCAAAAAATTTATCAAAGTCATGTGGTCGGTTCGTTAAACGGCAGCACTGATTTGTTATTCGTCGACCGTCATCTTATTCATGAAGTGACCAGCCCTCAGGCGTTTTCCGGTTTACGTTTAGCTGGTCGCAAGGTGCGCCGCCCGGATTTAACCTTCGCCACTATGGATCACAATACTTCGACCCAGGTGCGTAGCTACGATGCCGCTGGCGAAACGTCGCGTAAACAGTTAGAAGCCTTAGCGGCCAACTGTGCCGAAAGTGGCATTGAATTGCTGGATCTCTATCATCCGGATCAAGGCATTGTGCATGTGATTGGCCCTGAATTGGGTTTAACCCAGCCTGGGATGATTATCGTTTGTGGTGATTCGCATACCTCGACCCACGGTGCTTTTGGCGCTATTGCTTTTGGTATCGGCACTTCGGAAGTCGAACACGTGCTGGCCACTCAAACGCTGCCGCAACAAGTGGCCAAAACGCTGAAAGTGGAAGTCACTGGTAAACTGTCGCCATTCGTGACGCCCAAAGATGTCATTCTGGCAATTATCGGCCAATTAGGCACCGCTGGTGGCAACGGTTATGTGGCAGAGTTTTCTGGTGAAGCTATTCGTGGCATGACCATGGAAGGCCGGATGACGCTGTGCAATATGAGCATTGAAATGGGCGCCAAAGCTGGTTTAATCGCACCGGATGAAACCACTTTTGCCTACTTAAAAGGTAAATCACATGCGCCTAAAGCTGAACATTGGGATGCTGCTGTAACTTACTGGCAATCGCTGTATTCAGATAGCGATGCCGAGTTTGACACCATCATTACCATAGATGGCAGCGCCATCACGCCACAAATAAGCTGGGGCACCAATCCGGAGCAAGTCATTGCCGTGGATCAACCCATCCCTTCCCCTGAGTCCTTTAAAGATTTGATCAAAGCCGATGCCGCCAAACGCGCACTGCTGTATATGGGGTTAGAAGCAGGTCAAAGACTGACTGATATCGCGGTAGACGTGGTGTTTATTGGCTCCTGCACCAATAGCAGGATTGAAGATTTACGCGCTGCCGCTGCCGTCGTAGGTACGCAAAAAGTAGCGGCCGGTGTAAGAGCGTTGGTCGTGCCGGGTTCTGGCATGGTGAAACGTCAGGCCGAAGCTGAAGGCTTAGCCGACGTATTTAAAGCCGCCGGCTTCGAATGGCGCGAGCCAGGCTGTTCGATGTGCTTAGGCATGAACGATGACAGAGTCGACGCGGGTCAACGCTGCGCTTCAACCTCGAACCGCAATTTTGAAGGCCGTCAGGGCCGCGGTAGTCGCACCCATTTAGTCAGCCCGGCAATGGCAGCTGCGGCCGCGATTGCCGGTAAGTTTGTCGATATCAGCAAGCAAGTGAATCAAGGAGCGCAGGCATGAGCCAGATTTTCGCTAAGGGCTTAGTTTGCCCACTAGATAAAAACAACGTTGATACCGACCAAATCATTCCGAAACAATTTCTGACGTCGGTCAGCCGCGACGGTTTTGCCGAAGCATTGTTCTTTGACTGGCGGTATCAAGCCGATGGCAGCGCCAATCCGGCATTTATCCTGAATGAACCACAATATCAGGGGGCGTCCGTGTTGTTGACCCGCGCCAATTTTGGCTGTGGCTCATCCCGTGAACATGCGCCATGGGCCATTCAGCAATATGGCTTTAACGTGATTATTGCCGAGAGTTTTGCCGACATTTTCTTTAACAACAGTGTCAACAACGGCATGTTGCTGATTAGCTTAAGCGCGTCGAACATTGAGTTTTTGTTCAACCGCTGCCAACAAGGGCCACAACAGTGGCAGATTGATTTGGCCAATCAGGAAATTCTGCTCGGCAATAACGCAGCGGTAGGCTTTTCGATTGATCAGGACGTAAAACAACGTTTGTTGTCTGGTCTTGATTTTATCGGCGCCAGCGAGACGCTTAGCCCGCAAATCGACCAGTATGAGACAGCGCGTAAACAAGCGACACCTTGGTTGGGCTAGTTTCTGTTTTTTTGTCGCCGTCATGGCAGCTGCTCAGGTGAAATAACTCCCTGAGCAGGCTGCTGGTGACATTGCACGTCATTCGCGCTGAACCTCATGAACGTTATCCGCTTCACTCGCCTATCAATTGCCGCCCCCCATCTAATCGCCATATTGCGCTGCTGTCGCGACCTTCGGTATGCTGCCTACTGAGGATATTTAACCGGAAAAGGAATCAATGATGACCCTCTGTACCAGCTGCAATATCGGAAAACTGCTACCCGCCAATCTGGAAACATCGTTAAAAGCAAAACAATGTAATCACTGCCATGGTCACTGGGTTTTGATTGAAGATTTTGTCCGTTGGAAACAACAGGCGTCACCAGCGACAACTGTTGAAGTAAAAGATACTGAGGACCATTTGTACCATGTGGCAGACGATAGTATTAAAGCCTTGTTGTGCCCAATCAGCGGCACTTTGATGCGTAAGTTCCGTATTAAAGCAGACTCCCGCAGACGTATTGATTACAGTCCGGCCGTTGGCGCGATCTGGCTTGACGACGGAGAGTGGCAATTGATAAAACTAAGTGGTTTGGCAGGTTCGCTCAATGTCATCGTCACCGAACATTACCAGCATCAATTGCGCCGGGAATCGACCAAACAACAACTGAGCGAAATTTACAGCCGCAAGTTTGGCGCAGAGCAATATCAGAAAGTACAAGATTTTCGGGCCTGGCTGGAACAACAGCCAAATCAAGCCGATTTAAAAGCTTACCTAATGGCGCAGGACCCTTACCGCGGCTAACAGGTTAAACGAACGTTGCTGCTTGGCAACGTTCGTCTCTGGGG
>JAHJNE010000371.1 GCA_018820995.1 Gammaproteobacteria bacterium
GGTGAAGTACTGCCGGCAGAACAGTTGTTGGCACAGATTTGGGGCGATAGCCAAATTGCTAAATCCAACCTTAGTCATGTGATCACCGAACTTCGGCATGCGCTGGACGACCCCAAAAGTTGCCCGGTGTTTATTCAGACCTTACCCCGGCGCGGTTATCGTTTACTGATAGCAGCCACTCCCCTGATTGTGGACAAGGTTGCATCACCGGTGATTGAACGTCGCCATGGCGCAATACCAGGGCACAACCGCAAGTGGTCATGGGCCAGTACGGTATTTCGCGGTAGTCGTTTGTTGAATGTCAGTATCGGTTTTTTAGTCAGCGTCTGGCTGATTATTCAGGTGATGTCGATTACTTTCCCACTGCTGAATATTTCCAGTCGGGGCATGAAGTTTACCCTGCTTTGTCTGTTGATTGGCTTTCCGGTGGTGTTACTTATTACCTGGGTGCTGGACCTCCGTGAACGGCGTGTTCGGTTGGCGCAATCTGACAATCCGAAAAAAAACTATTACTGGCGCCGACAATTGCTGATTGATGCAAGCTTTCTATTATTGTCATTTTCGGCGGTCGCGCTATTAGGGCGCTCGCTGAAGGTCGCCATTGACGATGAAAACAATCATTTGGCAAAACAGGCTGCAGTATTTGATGTGAAAACCATCACCAATGCTGTCGCTGTCCTGCCGTTTTCACAGGATGTGTCAGTCGAACTGGCGGATTACTTGCTGGCCGGCTTACGAGACGAATTAATGTATTCGCTCACCCGCCTCAATCAGTTTCCGGTGGTGTCGGAGCGGGCGATGCAGGCATTACCTGTGCAACCCAGTGCCCAGCAAATTCGCGAAATGTTGGGTGCAGAGTTTATCGTCGAAGGACGTGTTAAAAACGCAGCAAGCGGTTACCAGGTTGATGTGTCCATCATCAGTGCAATGAGCGGTATTCAACGTTGGTCAACCCGGCTGACCGCGGTCACGGAAGAATTGCCGGCATTGCAGCAACAATTACACCTGCAGGTCAGCAACGCTTTTGGCTTTATCCTGAGTCAGGCTGAACACACCTCTGAGGCAGCAGAAACCTATCGGCTTACCAGCAGTTTTGCAGCCTATGATGCGTATATGCAGGCGCAGCAACGATTAAAACAATTTGATGATTTGGTCAGTCTCGACCGGGCGGAACAATTATTACTGACGGCACTGGAAGCGGATCCTGACTTTGCGATGGCGTCGGCTAGTTTATGTAAGTTGCATCTTGAGAAATACAGCGTGCTGCGCAGTGTCGAAGAGTTCGAAATGGCGCGTCAGGCTTGTCAGCATGCCGCTAGTTTGCACGTCGACCAGGCGCCGGTCTATGCGGCGATGGGCGATTTATACCGGATCAGCGGGCAAAATGCTGAGGCGCTGCAGCAATATGACAAAGCCTTAGAGGTGAATGAGCGCTGGGTGGATGCATTGATTGGCAAAGCAATGTTACTCAGTACCGATCGTCAATTACCGCAGGCTGAGCAGCTCTACCGTCATGCAATTGAGCTGGAGCCGGGCTATTGGCAAAACTACATGAGTTATGCGAGATTCCTGTACGACCAAGGCCATTTTGAGCTGGCCGCGCGTCAGTACGAGCGAGCCTCGGTGTTAAAACCAGACAGTTCACTGGTGTTGAATAGTTTGGGGGCAGCCTGGTTTTTCAGTCAGCACTTTGAGCAGGCGATCGAGGCCTGGCAGCAGGTGGTGAAACTATCGCCTGCGCCGTCATCTTATTCCAATCTTGGCACCGCCCATTACTTCTACCGAAATTATGCCGAGGCAGAAGTGATGTATCAGCAAGCGCTGGCCAGCAATCCACTTGATTACACCATTATGACCAACTTGGCGGATACGCTGGATGTACAAAAAACCAGGCAAACAGAAGCCAACGTTTGGTATGAAAAAGCATTGCAACTTGCGCAGCAGAATTTGAGTGTCAATGCCGATGATGAAGCTTTGCTGGCGCAAATAGGCCGCATCCAGTCTGAATTACAACAATGCGCATCAGCATTGGCAATTCAGCAGCGCCTGATACAGCAGGGCATCACAGATTTCTATACCTATTATGATTTAGCAATTGCCAGTTTTAATTGTGAGCAGCCAGCCCTAGGGCAACAATTTGTGCATCAAGCCATTCAAGGCGGTTATGCCAAAGAACTGATGGCTGCAGATCCTAAAATTCCTGATGTGAAGCCGTAACTCCAGTACTGCGGGATAGTAGTACAGCGGGATAGCAGTAGCAGTAACGAAAGGGCAGTAAAGAAAGAGCAATAAAGCCAACGATTTATTCAAAAAGAGGAATGTATGATGAAGCAGGCAGGATTACTCATAATGCTTTTGTTTTTTTGCAGCCAGGTTGTCGCTGGCAATAAAGATCAGGAAATCAACATCGTGTCGGCAGCTGGCTGTATTACTGAGCTGACACCCGTGGATGATAACTGCAAGCAGGACGACGGCAAGCGCGGTGAATGTGACGGTAAAAAGAACTGTGTTTGTGCTAAACCCGATAAACACATTATCTGGAAAAGTGCCGACGAACTGCAGTACAGCGTATATTTCTACGATGCAAGCAGCCCGTTTAAATCAAATTGTAGCCTTGATGCTGATCGCAAAGGCACCCTGAAATGCAAAATTAAAGGGGATGCCAGCGGTAGCTACGATTATGGTTTAAAAGTAGCAGGCTGCCCGGATTTCGACCCACGCATTATCGTGAAGTAAAGAGGCGTGAAAGCTGCCATCATGATGTTGGCAGCGACGCCGTTATGGCGCAGGGTGATTATTTTGAATTGCACTATCTGCTTCAAAAAATGCATAAAATTGTTGAAACTGAAATAGGAAAACTGACTTTAATTCACAATACCTCTTGCTGATAAGTCACTGCCACAGGCATAGTAAGCGCCAAAGCAGCACCACCCGGCTGAACTTTTTTGGTTTTAGATGCCGTCTCTGACGATGCTATTTGGGTTCGCCACCACGCTCATGCTTGCAGCCATTGTACCGCTAACTGACACAACTGATGTAATTTATGGATACAGTTCTTTTTAATTTTCACGACGTGCTGATGCTGTTAACGGCATTTGAATGTTTGTTATTTGCAGTGCTGCTGACCGCGACCAAAAACAACAACAATCTGAGCAACTGGCTGCTGGTGGCATTTCTGTTTTGCCATTTTTTAATTCCGATGCATGAACTGACGTTCTGGGGTAAACAATTCCGGATCTGGTTACTGGAGTTATCACCGGACGTATTCTTCCTGTTTAGCCACGCTTATTTTCTTGATGGCCCGCTGATTTATTTCTTTGTGCGCGCCTTATTGTACAAAGACTTTCGACTGAAAAAAGTCCATGCCTGGCACTTGTTGCCACTGGCAATTTACGCCGTGCATATGCTGCAGAGTTTTTATCTGCAAGATTACGCCACCAAAAGCTGGCTGATTGAAAGCCAGCACATTGCTTACTCCTCTCCCCATTTATATTTCGAAGCGCTGGGACGTTTTCTACGGGTCGGTTACGTGTTGTGGTGCTTTAGTTTGGTGTTTAACTATCGGCGGCAGTTGCAGCAAGAGCGAGCCAACTTACGCACCAGCGAAGTGGCCTGGCTAAAACTGATGCTGGTGTCTTTTTTGGTGATTTTTGGCTGGGATAGCGCTTTGCTCAGCATCAAACTTTATGGCCTACTGACCAGTAACTTCAATCTGGAATTACTGAATGTGGTTGGATTGAGCAGCTATTATCTGAACTTTACTGCGATTAATATTTTGATTTTTTTGAGATTTACCTCGTTTGCGGCAGTCCCAACCGTCAACGAAACGCCGATCTTTGAAGCCAAAGAAGAAAAATTGTATTTGGTCGACAACGAGATCATGCTGCAACTGGAGCAGCTTATGACGGTTCAAAAATTTTATGCCAACCCGGATATTACGCTGGATAAGCTGGCTGAGGCCGCAGGTTATCCGGCGAAAAAGGTATCACTGACCATTAAGCAGTGTTTTCAGCTGAATTTTTATGAATACGTCAACAGCCACCGCATCAAAGCTGCCAAACTGCTGCTGGCCGATCATGGCCCGCAGACCAAATCAATCACCGACATTTATTTTGCCGTCGGTTTTAATAGTAAATCGGTATTTAATACCTTTTTTAAACGAATGGAAGGAATGACGCCAAGCCAGTTCCGTGACCAAAACGGCGTTAATCCTGCGGCGAAGCCGGCAGCCAGCAATATCGTCGAGGAGTCCTGAACAGCGCTCTCGCTAAGGCGCGGCATCGCAGAAAAAGCTGCCGATCCGCGACTCCCGCCACTCCCCTCTTTTTTCAACAGTTTGGCCTGGTACTGACGGATAAACCGAACCATGCAAAAGCCGGCTGAAAAAAATCTGAAAATATTTAAAAAAATTTGTCACATCAGGCAATGCTGCCGTGTCTTGGTTATGAAACTTGTTAAACAAACTAAAACCCATCGTTATTGCAGTCGCCAACGGGCACCAACAACAGCGGGAACAATCATTACCAAAAGGACATAATCATGACGCAATTCACTCCATCGAACGCAGCTGTTAATTCAACCTCTTGTTTAGCTACTGATTCAGCAACGACGTCAAAAAACAACATCAACCCAACTCTAGCCCGCGATTTGGTGTTAACCATCACCGCCGCCGTTGCCTTTATGCAAGTTTGTACTTACAGCAACGGTTGGTTTTTACCAATAATGACTTACATGATTGCCGTTGCCGCACTGTTCACCACCATTAACCGCCATAGCAGCAACACCGGCAATAAAGTTTGGTTGTACGCTATCAACATGCTGGGCTGCAGCGGTTTAATCGCAGCATTATGGTTCAGCGGTAAAATGGCCGTGATGTTCTAACGGTTATCTCTTTGCTTAGACAGATAGAGCTGGGTCGGTATTGCGACACAAAACGACCTGGCCGTCATGTGATTAGCTGCAGATAATTTACCACTTCGATTGCAACGGCACCTTCCTATTCGTTGTAAATTGGCTGACCACCAACGTATCTAAAAATACCATGTAGCAAAGCAACAATTTGTGGCATCAGCGGTTATCCCGCCCTGCAGCTCTGGCCATGACAGAATGTCCTAATTTACAGGAGCTATTGGCCACCAATGGTGAGTTCAACGTAACAGTGCGGGTAATTTTGGTGATCTTCTACGTCATATTGAAGTTCACCTTTAACCTCACGCTTAACTTCACTTGTAACGTCGCCCTGAACAACAGCCGTAAAGTTTTCAACCCTGTTAAATAAACCTTTCTCTGCGCTAACGTGCCAACCCTTGCCAAAAACTGTGGTACAACTTATCAGCGTTCTATAAATACTCAGAGTTCTTATGCAAAATTTAATCGATCCAAAACTGCTGCTAAAAGTGTTTAGTATTGTCGAACAACAAGGGCAACCGGCAACCACGCCCTTTGGTAATGGCTTTGAACTGGATGGTATGCAGGTTGCCACGGGTTTTGATGGTTATGATTTGTATTTTGTGGCTTTTGGCGTGACTTTAACTTTAGGTTTTCACCAAAAATATAACATTGATGCCAGCAGTGAAGACCAAATTGACCAGTTTATTGAGCAGCTGAAATCTCTCGCGGACCGCGGTTGATTTGAAACCGGGGTCCGCGTCGACCCCGATGTTTGTTGCGTCAAAATGACCGCGTCGTTGCGACTCAATGTCCGTGCACAGGACGCTATTTTAGCGCCGGTTGCGTGCACATTATTTGCCCAGATTGATGATGATTATAATTACGGCGCGGCAAGCTCGGCCCGAGAAAAGGCTTTTCCGTGTAAAATCACCAGGTCAATTTTGTCCCACGCTTTTACGTTTTCCAGTGGGTTTTCATTTAATAACAAAAGATTGGCGACTTTGCCTTTACTGACCGTGCCATATTTAGCCTCTTGTTTTAACATCTTGGCGTTATTGATCGTTGCCGCCTGAAAAATTGCCCATGGCGAAATGCCAACGGCCGCCATCTCCTGCATTTCCAAATAGGTGCTGTAACCTGGCTGATGGGTATAGGTTGGCGATGACGGGGTATCGCTGGCTAACAACAGCGGATGGCCCAAATCGGCTAAGACCTTGGCTGCCATCGCGCCCTGCACACTGGCATTTTTTAGAATGGCCGCCACTTCGGCAGCGGGTGTATCCCCGAAGTCTTTTTGTAATTCATCACGAAACCACTGCGCTTTTGGCGTTTGATACCATTGCAGCAGGCTGGTCGGCACCACTTTTTTCAGCTGTGGGTCAGCCAGAGCATCGGCTTCGAATAAAGCACCCATCCGCGAAATCACCTCAATCGTCGGCTGGTAGCCGACCCCAGCTTCGTGCACTTTGGCTAAGTGTGCCAGCACCGCCGCCGGCAACTGATGTTGTGCTTTTGCTTGTTGGCGCACTTGACGGTCGATACCACTCCAGTTCCACAGACCATGCGCCAGCACATCAACTTTGCCATCGACGGCAATCCGCTGCATATCGTAAGCATTGGCATGCGCCAGTAATGGCAAACCATGTTTGGTGGCTGCGGCACGCAATCGACGTAAACTGTCCATGCTATACACCGGCAGATTGTCGGCATCACCAAAGCCATTTTCGATAAAGATCTTCAGGCAATCAGCACCACTTTTGGCAATCTGTTCCACCACCACTTCCGGCGTATGCTGACTGGCATCAACATCTTTTGGCAACGGATGCTGATGAGCAGCTTCAATAATAAAATCTGGCCGTTGTTGATAGCGGGTTGCTTTTGGCAGCTGATTGTTTGGATAACCGTCCATCACAGGTGCTGCGCCGCAGCGAAATAAATCAGGTTTCAGCGGTTGGGCGTTAAAATCGCGGACACCCGCAGCGGAATTACCCGGATCCAAGACCTGCGTCACACCAAAGTACAAATAACTGCGTGGTTGCTGCCGGACAAATGCTTGATGTAATGCGTCTGCGCCAGGTTCATCAGGCAACAGCCCCGGCGTATTGCTGACATGGACATGGCTGTCCATCAGCCCTGGGGTTAAAAAGCGGCCACGACCATCAATCCGTTTGGCCGTGGTGTTTTCAGAATCTGCCGCAATAAGCTGTTTGCCGTCGGCAGCGGACGCTGGGGTGA